>JBLMVY010000189.1:0-8569 GCA_050256935.1 Candidatus Levyibacteriota bacterium
GGACCGTCGGGGAACACGTGCCCGAGGTGCGCGTTGCAGGCCGCACAGAGGACTTCGGTCCGGCGCATCAGGTGCGAGGTGTCGGTCTCCTCGCGCACGCGCTCGGCCGCCAGCGGCGCATAGAACGACGGCCAGCCGGTCCCCGAGTCGAACTTGGTGTCCGACGAGAACAGCGGCATGCCGCAGCAGACGCAGCGGTAGGTCCCGGCGGCGTGGTTGTCCCAGTACTCGCCGGTGAAGGCGCGCTCCGTGCCTTTCTCGCGCGCGATGCGGTACTGCTCGGGCGTGAGCTCGGCGCGCAGTTGCGCGTCGGACTTGGGGACGCTGCAGCATCCTGCCGCGCTGCCTTTGCGTTGATCGTCGTCGGTCATGGTCGTCGCTCCCGAATGGGGATGAAAGCCGGGCGGATGCCCGCGCGCATGCGTCCGCAGGGGCGCGGGACGCATGCGCTATAGTGGCTGCCGAGCCTCGCATCCTTACAGCCAGTCCGTCGCATTTGGATACATTTCCCGCAGCGTCGTTCCGCCGGGACGCGCGCGTCATCGGCGTCGTCAGCCTCGCCCACGGGCTGTCGCATTTCCTGCAGCTCGCGCTGCCGCCGCTGTTCCCGCTGCTCAAGGCGGAGTTCGACGTGTCGTGGACGCTGCTGGGCTCCGTCGTGGGCGTATTCTACGTGGTGAGCGGAATCGTCCAGTTCATCGCCGGTTTCGCCGTCGACCGCTTCGGCGCGCGGCCGGTGCTGCTCGCCGGCATGGCGCTGCTCGCCGGAGGCACGCTCGCTGCCTCGCTCGCACCGGACCCGTGGTGGCTGATCCCCTGCGTCGCCCTGATGGGCGCGGGCAACGGGGTGTTCCACCCGTCGGACTTCGCGATCCTGAACGCCAATGTCACGCCGCGCCGGCTCGGGCACGCGTATTCGTCGCATGGCGCGAGCGGCAATCTCGGCTACGCGCTGGCGCCGATCGTGAGCTTCGGTCTCGGCACCAGCCTGGGCTGGCGCGTTGCGCTCGCCGGGATGGGCGTCCTCGGGCTGGTCGTGCTCGGCGTCCTCGCGACCCAGCGTCACGTGCTGACCTCGCACCGCGCCGCCGATGCGCATGCGCACACCCTGAAGGGCAGCGCCGGGCTCTTCCTGCAGGCGCCGATCGTGCTGTGCTTCTTCTATTTCGTCTTCCAGACGATGGGCACCGCCGGCGTGCAGACCTTCGTGCCCGCGGCGCTCAACGTGGGCCTGGGCGTCCCGCTGGTCGTCGGCACCTCGGCGGTCACCGCCTATCTTCTGGGCGGGACCGCCGGCATCGTCGCCGGAGGCTTCCTGGCCGTGCGTGCGTCGCGCCACGATCTCGTCGCGGCCGGCGGACTGCTGCTGGGCGCGACGCTGCTGGCCGTCGTCGGCAGCGGCGGAGCGCGCGGCGACCTCGTGCTGCCGCTGTTCGCGCTCGCCGGGCTGTTCGTCGGCGCCACCGGGCCCTCGCGCGACCTGATCGTGCGCAACGCCACGCCCAGGGGCGCGGCGGGGCGCGTCTACGGCTTCGTGTACTCGGGCCTCGACACCGGCGCCATGCTCGGACCGGTGTGGTTCGGCATGATGCTCGACCACGGTTTCGCGCGGCAGGTCTTCTACATGATCGCCGTGCTGTTCGTGGCGGCGATCGGCACCGTCGTCCAGGTGCGGCGGGTCGGCGTCCCGCGTGCCGCCTGACGGCGCAGTCCGGCAGCGCCGCCGCGAGGCGCATCGAAAGGATCGGATGGATCTGGGCATCGCAGGAAGGCGCGCGCTGGTGTGCGCCGCGAGCAAGGGACTGGGGCGCGGCTGCGCGGAAGCGCTGGCGCGCGAGGGCGTGGCGGTGACGATCTGTGCGCGCACCCGAAGCGAGGTCGAGCGGGCCGCTGCCGAGATCGGCGCGACGGCCGGGTGCAGCGTGGGCTGGGTCGCCTGCGACATCACCACGCCCGAGGGCCGCGCGGCGGCGCTGGCCGCCTGTCCGTCACCCGACATCCTGGTCAACAACGCGGGTGGGCCGCCCCCCGGCGATTTCCATGACTGGGATCGCGACGCGTGGATCCGCGCGCTCGATGCCAACATGCTGACGCCGATCGAGCTCATCAAGGCGACCGTCGACGACATGGTCGCGCGCAACTTCGGCCGCATCGTCAACATCACCTCGAGTGCGGTCAAGGCGCCGATCGACACGCTGGGGCTGTCCAACGGCGCGCGCTCGGGGCTCACCGGTTTCGTCGCCGGGCTGGCGCGCAAGGTCGTGCGCCACAACGTCGCGATCAACAACCTGCTGCCGGGTCCTTTCGAGACCGATCGCCTGCAGGCGAACTTCGAGCTGCTTGCGAGGGGCAGCGGCAAGTCGGTCGACGACGTGCGCCAGGCGCGGCTGAACGCGAATCCCGCCAGGCGCTTCGGCAACATCGCCGAGTTCGGCGCCGCCTGCGCCTTCCTTTGCAGCGTCCACGCCGGCTACATGGCGGGCCAGAACGTCCTGCTCGACGGCGGCGCCTACCCCGGAACCTTCTGAACTCGCCCCGGCTGTCCGCTGTCTGGCCGATACCCGATTCCCGATTCCCGAGACAAGGCCTCCGACCCCGACGATGCTCGACCTCTACTACTGGACGACCCCCAACGGTCACAAGATCACGATGTTCCTCGAGGAGACCGGCCTTGCCTACACGCTGAAGCCGGTGAACATCTCCAAGGGCGAGCAGTTTGCACCCGAGTTCCTGGCGGTCGCACCCAACAACCGCATTCCCGCAATCGTCGATCACGCACCGACGATCCCCGGCGACCCGCTGTCGCTGTTCGAATCCGGCGCGATCCTGCTCTATCTCGCGGACAAGACGGGGCAGCTGATCCCCGCCGATCCGCGCAAGCGCTGGGAATGCATCCAGTGGCTGTTCTGGCAGATGGCCGGACTGGGCCCGATGGCGGGGCAGACGCATCACTTCGTGCATTACGCCCCGGAGAAGATCCCCTACGCGATCGACCGCTACGTGCGCGAGACCGGGCGGCTGTACGCGGTGCTCGACCACCGGCTGCGCGGGCGCGACTACATCACCGGCGAGTATTCGATCGCCGACATCGCCTGCTACCCCTGGGTGCAGCCCGAGCGGCAGCGCCAGGACATCGACGAGTTTCCCGATCTCAAGCGCTGGAAGGAGAGCATCGCCGCGCGGCCGGCGACGCAGCGCGCCTATGCGATCGCGAAGACCGTCAACGTGGCGCCGTCGGTGCGCGACGAGCAGTCACGCAAGATCCTCTTCGGCCAGGATTCGCATACGGTCCGCTGACGGCGCGAAGTCCTCGGCATCGAAGGCGCGGTCGCCCTCGGGCTCGGGGCGCTGCGTCGCGTGCACTGCCGCGAAATCCTGCAGCCTGCGATCGAGCAGGTGCGTCGGCACGACGTTGCCCATGGCGTTGAAGATGGATTCGACGCGGCCCGGGTGGCGCTTCTCCCATTCGCGCAGCATGTCGGCGACCTGCCGGCGCTGGAGGTTCTCCTGCGATCCGCACAGCGTGCAGGGGATGATCGGGAAGGCGCAGGCCTCGGCGTAGCGCGCAAGGTCGCGCTCGCGCACGTAGGCGAGCGGCCTGATCACCAGGTGGCGACCGTCGTCGGAGACGAGCTTGGGCGGCATGGTCTTCAGCTTGCCGCCGTGGAACAGGTTGAGGAAGAACGTCGCCAGCAGGTCGTCGCGGTGGTGACCCAGCGCGATCTTCGTCGCCCCGAGCTCGGTCGCCATGCGGTACAGCACGCCGCGGCGCAGGCGCGAGCACAGCGAGCACATGGTCGCGCCCTCGGGAATCACCCGCTTGACGACGCTGTAGGTGTCCTGCTCGGCGATCCTGAAATCGACGCCGCGTCCGGCGAGGTAGCGGGGCAGCACGTCGGCCGGGAAGCCGGGCTGCTTCTGGTCGAGGTTGACCGCGACGATCTCGAAGCGCCTGGGGGCCCGCGCCTGCAGCGACAGCAGGATGTCGAGCATGCCGTAGCTGTCCTTGCCGCCGGACACGCAGACCATGACCCGGTCGCCCTCGTCGATCATCGAATAGTCGGCGATCGCCTGGCCGACGAGGCGGCGCAGGCGCTTCTTCAGCTTCCCGAGCTCGAATTCGGCCTTGCGGGGATCGCGTGCGCGAAGGGCGCTCGCCGGGGCGGCAACGCGGACGATCGATGGCTTCGCGGACGGCACGGGGTCGCAGGGCGGGGACGGGGAGGCGGCGGCAGCGGGGGCGGTGGTGGGGGTCACCCCGGGGATTCTACCCGCGGGACAGGGCGCGGCCAGTTGTCGTAGACTGCGTGGCCGCCGGTTCGCAGGGAGCATGCCATGCCCGACATCCTGATCAGCTACGCGCGCGAAGACCAGGCCGCGGCTGCGCAGCTGCGCGACGCGCTCGCCGGGCAGGGCTGGGAGGTGCACGACGACGCCGACGACGAGCGCGGGGGCGAGGGCGCCCCGGCGGGAACGGCGATCGGCGAGGCGCTCAACAGCGTCAAATGCGTCGTCGTCCTCTGGTCCAGCGCGGCGATCGGATCGAGGGCGGTCCGCCTCGGTGCGCGCGTCGCGCGGCTTGCGGGCAAGCTCGTTCCGGTGCGCATCGACGGCGCCGACATCCCGAGCGACCTGCGCGACGGGCGCCCGGCGAACCTCAGCGGCTGGAGCGGCGACGTCATCCATCCGGAGTTCCGCAAGCTCACCCAGACCCTCGAGGAGCGCACGCGCGGCCGCCGCCGGCGGGGTGTTGCGGGGCCGCGGAGCTCCGCCCGCTGGCCCACCCGGGCCATCGCATCGGTCGCGCTGCTGGCGGCGGGCATTGCGCTGGGTTGGGGGCTGTCACGAAGCGGTGTCGTTCCTGCAGGCGGCGCGCACGACGTCCTCGAGCGCGGCTTGAAGGAATTCTTCGACGGCAGGTACGTCGAAGCGCAGGCCGATCTGAGCTCGGCGCTCCACGCCGGCAACGGGGCGGCTGCGTACTATCTCGCGCGCATGTACCGCGACGGCCTGGGCGTCCACCGCGACCCGGCGAGGGCCCTCGCCTGGGCCGAGGAGGGGGCGGCGCGCGGCAACGCGCTGGCGCAGAACATGGCGGGACTGCTGGAGGATTCGGGAGCCGGCGGGCGGCGCGACGACAAGGCGGCGCTCGCGTCCTATCTTGCGGCTGCGGATGCGGGGCTCGCATGGGGCGCATTCAACGCCGGCTACTTCTACGAGTCGGGGCGCGGACTCGCCCAGCCCGACGCAAGCCGGGCCTTCGAGTACTACCGGCGCGCGGCCGACGACGGCAACGCCGCCGCCGGCAACGCGATCGGAGATCTCTTCCGGACCGGGCGCGGCGTTCCGCAGGATCTCGATCGCGCCATCCAGTGGTATCGCTGGGCGGCCGATCGCGGGAACGCCGCCGCCAACCTGTCGCTGGGATACCTGTACGCGAATGGCCAGGGCGTTCCCCAGGACGACGCCAGGGCGGTCGAGCTCTATCGGCATGCGGCGAGGCAGTCGCTGCCCGGCGCGCTCAACAACCTCGGCTACATGTACGAGTATGGACGGGGCGTGCCGATCGACCTCGACCGCGCGGCGTCCTACTACCGGCGCGCCGTCGAAGGCGGCGACAAGGCCGCGCTGTCGAATCTCGCCCGGGTGCTGGACCGGATCAAGGCGAAGACGGCGCCGTCGAGCAGGCGCTGAGTCGCGGCCGCCGGAGCGCAACCGCCGGCCCGAAAGAAAAACGGCCGTCGCAAGGACGGCCGTCAATGTCGAACGGTGGTGCTGTTGTTACTTCTTTTCCGGCTCGGCGGGCTTCGCCGCGTCGGCCGCAGGGGCAGCAGCAGGGGCAGCAGCAGGGGCCGCAGCGGCCTTCGCCGCGTCGGTCGCGGCGGCCGCAGCGTCCTTCGCTGCATCGGCAGCCTTGCCGGCAGCGTCCTTGGTCGCGTCGGCAGCCGACTTGGCGGCTTCCGTCGCAGCCGCGCCCGCGTCCTTGGCGGCGGTGCTTGCGGCGTCGGCAGCCTTCGCGGCCGATTCCTTGGCCTTGTCGGCGGCTTGTTCAGCTTGCTGGCCGCACGCCGCGAGCGTCGTGGCCAGCGCCATCGCCGCCAGCGCGGCGAGCGTACGCATCTTCATTCTGATTCTCCCGAATGTCGCAAATCGATAGGGGTGGAAATCGGCGGAAGGATCGATTGCAGAGGCCTTCCGACAGCCGGACATTATAGCCGATCTCCGGTCTCCGGTTTGACCCAGATCAGACCGGCGCACCGGTTTTGAGCACCCGTGACGGCGTAGCAACAGCGCGAGGCGCTCGCTTGCCGGCCATGCGACCGCGCCAGGACCGCTTACTCAGAGCAGGTGGGCGCGCCGGCGTTCCCAGATCGCCAGTCCGACGCCGCTGGCGATGACCACCGCCATGCCCGCGGCCGAGGCGGCGTCGGGATGCTGGCCGAAGACCAGGTATCCGAACGCCGTCGCCCAGATGATCTGCAGGTAGGTGAAGGGCGACAGCATCGAGGCGGGCGCCTGCAGGTAGGCGCGGGTCATGAACCAGTGCCCCAGCCCCGCCAGGCCACCCAGCAGGACCAGGATGGAGAGGGCGCCCAGGCCGAATCGCGCACCCTCCAGCCCCCACGGAAGCAGCAGCGTAAGCGCGAGGGTGCCGATGCTCGCGCTGTAGAACAGCGTGGTGTGCGCCCCTTCGTCGAGCAGGCGTCGCGTCAGCAGCTGGTAGAGCGCGTTGGACAGCGCCGCAGCGACCAGCAGCAGCACTGCCGGGTGCATGAGCGCCGACCCCGGGTGCAGCAGGATGAGGATGCCGACGAAGCCCGCGATCGACGCGATGCGCCGCGCCCGGGTCGCCCGCTCGCGCAGCACCGGCCACGACAGCGCAACCACGATGATCGGTGCGAGAAAGGTGACCGACGACGCTTCGGCGAGCGGGAGGTAGCGCAGGCCGCCCCAGAAACCGAGGGTGGCGAGCAGCAGGAACAGCGAGCGCAGGAGCTGCAGCCGCAGCTTCTGCGTGCGCCAGAACCGGCCGCCGGCGCGATGCCAGGCGAAGGGCGTGACCACCAGCATCTGCCCGGCGTAGCGCGCCCAGACGATCAGCAGCAGCGAATGGTCCCGGACCAGGTACTTGGCCGTCGCGTCCAGCGACGACAGGCACAGCCCGGCGAAGACGAACTGCGGCAGCGCGTGACGCAGCGCATGCGCGGTGCGCGCCTGCGACGGCGTCACGCTGCCCGCCGGCTCAGGCCGCCTTGTGCATCAGCTCGCGCAGCACGTAGGGCAGGATGCCGCCGTGGCGGTAGTAGTCGACCTCGATCGGGGTGTCGATGCGGCAGCGCACGGTGATCTCGCGGCGCGTCCCGTCCGGGCGCGTCATCACCAGCGTCAGGTCCTGCTGCGGCCGGATGTCGGCCGTCACCGCGATGTCGAAGGTCTCGTCGCCACGGATGCCCAGCGACTCCGCGCTCTCGCCCGCCGCGAACTGCAGCGGCAGCACGCCCATGCCCACGAGGTTCGACCGATGGATGCGCTCGAAGCTCCGGGCGACGACCGCCTTGACCCCCAGGAGCTGCGTTCCCTTGGCCGCCCAGTCGCGCGAGCTTCCCGTGCCGTACTCTTCGCCGCCGAATACGACCGTCGGCGTGCCGCGCTGCTGGTAGCGCATCGCCGCGTCGTAGATCGACATCTGCTCGGTCGTGCCGCTCGCCTGGTAGAGCGTGACGCCGCCTTCGACGCGCGTGCCGTCCGCCTTCGGCGGCAGCATCAGGTTCTTGATGCGGACGTTGGCGAACGTCCCGCGCAGCATCACCTCGTGATTGCCGCGGCGCGCGCCGTAGCTGTTGAAGTTGGCGACGGAGACGTCCTTTTCCTGCAGGTAGATCCCGGCGGGCGACGTCGGCTTGATCGCCCCGGCCGGCGAGATGTGATCGGTCGTGACCGAGTCGCCGAAGATGCCGAGCGTGCGCGCGCCGCGGATGTCGGCGAGCGGCGGCGGCGTCATCGCGAAGCCTTCGAAGAACGGCGGCTTCGCGATATAGGTGGACGCGGGCCAGTCGTACACCTGGCCGGTCGAGCCCGCGATCGTCGACCACATCGGGTTCGCGTTCGCGAGGTCGCCATAGAGGCGGCGGAACGTCTGCGCATCGCGCGCGTAACCTAGGAGCTCCGCGATCTCGTGCGAGGTCGGCCAAATGTCGCGCAGATAAACCGGTCCGTCGCGTCCCTGCCCGAGCGGCTCGGTGGCGAGATCGCGCAGCACGGTGCCCGCGATCGCGTACGCGACGACGAGCGGTGGCGACATCAGGAAGTTCGCCTTGAGGTTTGGATGAATGCGCGCCTCGAAATTGCGATTGCCCGACAGCACGGCCGCGCAGACGAGGTCGTGGCTCGCGATCGCGTCGTTGATTTCGGGCGCGAGGTCGCCCGCGTTCCCGATGCAGGTGGTGCAGCCGTAGGCGGCCACGTCGAAGCCGAGCTGCTCGAGGTAGGGCAGGAGCGTCGTCTTCGAAAGGTAGTCGGTGACCACCCGCGAGCCGGGCGCGAGGGAGGTCTTGACGTGCGGCTTCAC
>JBLMVY010000190.1:0-5023 GCA_050256935.1 Candidatus Levyibacteriota bacterium
AGGACGGCAATGCCTACACCTGGCGGCTGCGGGCGTCGACGTACATGCAGACGGCGATGCTCGTCCCCGATGCGGTGAAGACCGGCAAGAAGCGCTGGGCGATCGTCTATCCGAACTACGAGTACGGCCAGGCGGCCACCGAGACGTTCAAGCGGCAGATGATCGCGCGCGCGGGCTCGGGGCTGGAATTCATCGAGCAGCCGGTGCCGCTGGGCAAGATCGAGGCGGGTGCGGTCGTGCAGGCCCTGCTCGACGCCCACCCGGACGCGATCTTCTCGTCGCTGTTCGGTCCCGATCTCGCGCGTTTCGTCCGCGAGGGCCAGCTGCGCGGACTGTTCAAGGACCGGCCGGTGTTCAACCTCCTCGGCGGCGAGCCCGAGTACCTCGACCCGCTGAAGGACGAGGCCCCGGTCGGCTGGTACGTGACCGGCTACCCCTGGTACGCGATCAGGACCCCGGAGCACCAGCGCTTCCTCGACGCCTACCAGGCGAAGTTCCACGACTATCCGCGTCTGGGGTCGGTCGTCGGCTACAGCACGGTGAAGACTGCGGTGGCCGCGATCAGGCGCGCGGGCTCCACCGATACGCCGAAGCTCCTGACCGCGATGCAGAACCTCAAGGTCGCCACGCCGTTCGGCGAGATCGCCTTTCGCGCCCTCGACCACCAGTCGACGATGGGGGCGTTCGTCGGGCGCATCGGCCTCGCGGACGGCAAGGGCGTGATGGTCGATTTCCATTACGCCGACGGCAAGGACTACCTGCCGCCCGACGATGTCGTGCGGAAGCTCCGCCCGGCCGACCGCTAGGCGGACAGCCGCCGGCCGCCGCGCGTGTCGCCCGCGTCGCTTGCGGTCCAGCTGCTCAACGGCCTCGCGTCGGCATCCTCGCTGTTCCTGATCGCCGCGGGCCTGACGCTGATCTTCGGCGTCACCCGCGTCGTCAACTTCGCGCACGGCTCGTTGTACATGCTGGGCGCCTACGCGGCGTGGTCGGCCGGCGGCGCACTGGCGCCGTTGCTGCCGGGCACGGCGTCGGGTTTCTGGCTGGCGGCCCTTGCCGCAGCGGTCGCCGTCGCCCTCGCCGGTGCGCTGATCGAGGTGCTGCTGCTGAAGCGCCTCTACGCCGCGCCCGAGCTCCTGCAACTCACCGCGACCTTCGGCGTCGTGCTGATCGTGCGCGACCTCGCGCTGGCACTGTGGGGCCCCGAGGACCGGCTGGGACCGCGCGTCCCGGGACTGGATGGCGTCGTGTCGATCCTGGGCCGCGCCGTCCCCCAGTACGACCTGCTGCTGATCGGCGTCGGGCCGGTCGTGCTGATCGGGCTCACCTTCCTGCTGCGCCGGACGCGCTTCGGCATCGTGGTGCGTGCCGCCGCGGAGAATCGCGAGCTCACCGCCGCACTGGGCATCGACCAGGCAAGGCTCTACACCGCGGTGTTCGCGCTGGGATCGTTCCTCGCCGGCCTCGCCGGCGCGCTGACGCTGCCGCGCGTCGGGGCCAACCTGGGCATGGACCTCGCGGTGATCGCCGACGCCTTCGTCGTCACGGTGCTGGGAGGCCTGGGATCCGTTCCCGGGGCGTTCGCCGCGGCCCTGCTGATCGGGATCGTCAAGGCGCTGTGCATCGCCGCCGGGACCGTCGACGTCGCGGGAACGACCGTCGCGATGCCCAAGCTCACGCTGGTCATCGAGTTCATCGTCATGGCGCTGGTGCTGATGATCCGGCCGACGGGCTTGCTCGGCGCCCCGTCAACCACCCAGCCGACACCGCCCGCGCCCGTCGAGCGCGCCTTCGTCGCCCGACCTGCCCGGCGTCAGGCGATCGTCGCCGCCGCGCTGACCGTCGCCGGCGCGCTGCTGCCGCTGACCGGGGACAGCTACGCGCTGGTCCTTGCGACCGACATCCTGGTCGCCGCCCTGTTCGCGGGCAGCCTGCAGCTTCTGACCGGGCGCGGCGGCATGACCTCGTTCGGGCATGCGGCATGGTTCGGCATCGGTGCCTATGCCACCGCGCTCGCGTCCACCCACGGCTACCCGTTCGCCGCCGATCTTGCCGCCGCTCCCGTCGCAGCGGCGCTCGCCGCCCTCGCCTTCGGTGCGGTCTGCGTGCGGCTGTCCGGGATCTATTTCGCGATGCTGACCCTCGCCTTCGCCCAGATCGTCTGGTCGATCGCGCTCGACTGGGACAGCGTCACCGGCGGATCGAACGGCATCATCGGCGTCTGGCCGCCCCCGGTTGTTGCCGAACCATCGCGCTACTACCTGCTGGTGCTCGCGATCGTGGCGCCGGCGCTGGTCGCGCTGGTCGCCATCGCGTTCACGCCCTTCGGCTATGCGCTGCGCGCTGCGCGCGACTCGCCGCAGCGCGCGGCCGCGATCGGCATCGACATCAGCCGCCGGCGCGTCAAGGGCCTCTGGCTTTCCGGTGCATTCGCGGGCCTGGCCGGAGGCCTCTATGCGTACTCCAAGGGAGGCATCGGCCCCGACGCCCTCGCCATCCCGCGATCGGTCGATGCGCTGGTGATGATGCTGATCGGCGGCCAGACTGCGTGGTTCGGTCCGCTCGCCGGTTCGGCCGCGCTGACGCTGCTCCAGGACACGCTGTCGCGGGCGACCGAGTACTGGCGCGCCGGCGTGGGTGCGGCGATCCTCGCGCTGGTGCTCCTCGCGCCCGGCGGTCTCGGCGGCATCCTCGCGACGCGTCCGAAGAGACCGCGCAGCGCCCCATGAAGATCGCGCGCCGCCTCGGGGACGTTCGACCTCCACTCGACGGGCATCCGATGGGCGTTCGATGAGCGCGCCGATGCTCAGCGTCAGCGGGTTGCGCAAGGCCTTCGGGGGAATCGCCGCGCTGCGCGACCTCAGCTTCAGCGTCGATCGCGGGGAAGTTCTGGCGCTGATCGGCCCCAACGGCGCAGGCAAGACGACCTGTTTCAACGTGATCCATGGGCAGCTCGCGCCGGACGCAGGCGAGGTCCGGTTCGAGGGCCGCTCGATTGCCGGACTGCCGACCCATGCGATCGCGCGTCGGGGCGTCGGCCGGACGTTCCAGGTCGCCGCGACGTTCGCGTCGATGACGGTCCGCGAGAGCGTCATCCTCGCGCTCCTCGCGCGCGATCGCGGCGACGCCCGCGCCGCCACGGGGCTGCTCCCTGCCGCATCGCCCGAAGCCGACGCACTGCTCGAACGGGTGCGGATCGGTGATCTTGCAAACGCGCATTGCGCGGCGCTCGCCTATGGCGATGCCAAGCGCGTCGAATTGGCACTCGCGCTGGCCGGCAACCCCCGCCTGCTGCTGATGGACGAGCCGACCGCCGGGATGGCGCTGAACGCGCGGCGCGAGATGATGCAGCTCGCCGCCGGGCTCGTCCGCGAAGGACGGAAGGCAATGCTGTTCACCGAGCACGACATGGACATCGTGTTCGAGTTCGCCGACCGGATCATCGTGCTCGACCGGGGCACGGTGGTCGCTACGGGGTCGCCCGCGTCGATTCGCGCCAACCCTGCCGTCCAGGCGATCTATCTCGGTGCCCGGAAATGATCGTGCGCGAGGCGACGCTGCGGGTAGCGGGCAGCTCCTAGCGCCAGGCGACGATGCGCGCGGGCCTGCGTCCGGTGGCCGGCGCGTCCTGCGCGGGCGTGCCGACGATGATGGGCGCGATCGCCAGGAACGCCTCGGGGATGCCGAGCGCGAGCTTCACGTCGGGGAAATTCAGCGCCGCGACCGCGGAGCCGATGACGCAGCTGCCCAGTCCCATCGCGCACGCGGCCAGCATCAGGTTCTCCGCGGCCAGCCAGCAGTCGGCCTCCGCGAACGGCGTGTGCGACTCGACGCCGATCACGATCAGCGTGCCGGCATCGTAGAACACGTTGAACTCGGGGCGCTCGAACGTGTGCAGCGCATGCCCGCCCCGATCGAGGTGCGCGCGCCGGACCTCGTCGACGAACAGCGGCTTGGCGCGATCCGACAGGCGGCGCAGCGCATCGCGGTCCTGGATCACCACGAATGCCCAGGGCTCCGCGTGCATGGCCGTCGGCGCGCGCACCGCCGCCTGCAGCAGCGCGTCGATGGCGCTGCGATCGAGTGACCCGGGCCGGTAGGCGCGGACCGAGCGGCGCCTGTCGATGGCCTCCTGGAGAGTCATGCCGATTGCGGAACGGGTGGTCATGGGCTCGCCCTCCTCTTGGTCCGTCGACGCGAAGGCGCGGCCGCCGCGGCGTCGGCGCATGCCTGGCGGCGCAGCCCCCGCTGCGTCCGCTCGGACACCCTATCCGCCGCAGCGCCCGCCGCCATTGACGCCGATCAAGGCGCGGCTTCGGCAACGGTGAAGTCAGGGATAGCGAACCTGCGACACCTTGCGCAGCTCTTCCGGTGTCGTCGCCGGGTAGCCGAAGAACTCGAGATACGCGGGGATCATCTCGTAGAGCATGTCGGTGCCGACCTGCACCGGGCATCCCCTCTCCATCGCCGCGCGCAGCAGGGGCGTGTATTCCTCCTTCATCACCACCTCGCCGACGAAGGTTCCGGCCGCGATCCGCGACACGTCGATCGGCAGCGCATCGCCTTCCTTCATCCCCAGCGGCGTCGCGTTGACCGCGACGTCGCAGCCGGCGGGATCCTTCGACCCCGCCGCGACGGCAAGCTGCGGGTAATGCAGGCGCAGCCTCGACGCCAGCGCCTCGGCGGCCGCAGGGTTGGCATCGAACAGCCGGATCGATGCGACGCCGGCCGCGGCGAGCGACGCCGCGATCGCCGATCCCACCCCGCCCGCACCCACGACCAGCACCGTCGCGCCCGCGAGGCGCGCGCCCTTGCGCTGCGCGCCCCGGACGAAGCCGGCGCCGTCGAACATGTCGCCCAGCAGCGTCCCGTCCGGCCGCTTGAGGATGGCGTTGCACGCTCCCGCGATCTTCGCGGTCGGCGTCACCTCGTCGACCAGCGCCACCGTCGTCACCTTGTGGGGCATGGTGATCAGCGCACCACGGATGTTGGTCATGCGGAACAGGCTGCGCAGGAAAACAGG
>JBLMVY010000191.1:0-6957 GCA_050256935.1 Candidatus Levyibacteriota bacterium
CCGCGTACCGGGTCGAGATGCAGGTCACCGCCGCCGCCGGCTGCAGGCGTCCCTCAGCGGCGTTCGCGCGCAGGTCCCCCACCATGACCCTCTCCAAGGCGGCCCCGGCGGCCATCGCCGCGTCCTCGCGCAGCGACGCAATCCCGGCCGGCAGCCATGCCGCGACGATGCCGGTGACGCGCGCGCTGTTCGACCAACTGATGGTCCCCTGCTTCGCGCCTGCGCAATTCGTGCCGGTGCGCGGCGAGGGCTCGCGCGTATGGGACCAGGCCGGCCGCATGTACATCGACTTCGCGAGCGGCGTCGCCGTCACCGCGCTCGGGCATTGCCATCCGGCGATGGTCAGGGCGATCGAGGCGCAGGCGAAGACGCTGTGGCACGTCTCCAACTGGTTCACCAACGAGCCCGCATTGCGCCTCGCCCAGCGCCTCGTCGATGCGACCTTCGCCGAGCGCGTGTTCTTCTGCAATTCGGGGGCCGAGGCGAACGAAGCGGCGCTGAAGCTCGCGCGGCGCTACGCGCACGACCGCCACGGTCCGCATCGCTCGCGCATCGTGTCGACGGTGAACGCGTTCCACGGCCGCACGCTGTTCACCGTGACGGCGGGCGGCCAGTCGAAGTACGCGAGCGGCTTCGGGCCCAATCCGACCGGATTCACCCATCTGCCCTACAACGACGTCGCCGCGCTCGAAGCCGAGTTCGCCGCGCACGGCCCCGAGATCTGCGCGGTGATCCTCGAGCCGATGCAGGGCGAGGGCGGGATGACGCCGGGAACGCCGGCCTACCTCCAGACGGCGCGAAGGCTCTGCACCGAGCACGGCGCGCTGCTGATCCTCGACGAGATCCAGAGCGGCATGGGCCGCACGGGCACGCTGTTCTCCTACATGCAGAAGGGGATCGTCCCCGACATCCTGACCAGCGCCAAGGGGCTGGGCGGCGGCTTCCCGATCGGCGCGATGCTGACGACCACCGCGATCGCCACCGCGTTCTCCGTGGGCGTGCACGGCACGACCTACGGCGGCAATCCGCTCGCCTGCGCCGTCGCGGGCGCCGTGTTCGACGTCATCAACACGACCGAAGTCCTCGATGGCGTCAAGGCGCGCCATGCGCTGTTCATGGAAGGCCTGAAGGCGATCAACGCGCGGCGCCCGGTGTTCGCCGATCTGCGCGGCGAGGGCGTGTGGCTGGGCTGCGAGCTCGCGCAGGCATGGCGCGGCCGCGCGCTGGACGTCATGAACGCCGCCGGCGAGGCCGGGCTGCTGGTGCTGGTCGCCGGTCCCGACGTGCTGCGCATCGCGCCGTCACTGGTGATATCGCTGGACGAGATCCTCGAAGGACTCGCGCGCCTCGAGAGCGCGCTGAACACCGTGCTCGTCTGAGCCGTGTTCTTCATCCGGCCCATCGCCCGCGATGACCTTCCGGCCGTGCTCGCCCTGTCCGAGCGCACGGGCCACGGGCTCACGACGCTGCCCGCCGATCGCGACCGCCTGGCGGCGCGCATCGACCGTTCGCTGGCATCGTTCGCAGGCCATGCGAAGCCCGCCGCGACGACGTTCATGTTCGTGCTGGTCGACGGTGAGCGCAGCGGCGACGGCCGCGTCGTCGGCATCAGCGCGATCGAGGCGGCGGTCGGCCTGGAAGAGCCCTGGTACAACTACCACGTCGGCACCCTGGTCCATGCGTCGCGCGCCCTCGACGTCTACACGGTGGCGCCGACGCTGTTCCTGTCCAACGACCATACCGGGCGCACGGAGCTGTGCTCGCTGTTCCTCGACCAGCGCTACCGCCGCGGCAGGAACGGGGCGCTGCTCGCCAAGTGCCGCCTGCTGTTCATCGCCGAGTTCGCGCACATGTTCGCGGACAAGGTGATCGCCGAGCTGCGCGGGCGCATCGAGCCCGACGGCACCAGTGCGTTCTGGGAGGGACTGGGACGCCACTTCTTCGCGATGGAGTACAAGCGTGCCGACTACCTGACCGGGACCGGACAGAAGTCGTTCATCGCCGAGCTGATGCCGAGGCACCCGGTCTACGTGAACCTGCTGCCACCCGCGGCCCGCAAGGTGATCGGCGCGGTGCACGACGACACCAAGCCGGCGCGCGCGATGCTCGAGCAGGAGGGCTTCCGCTACGAAGGCTACGTCGACATCTTCGATGCAGGGCCGACGCTCGAGTGTGCGACGCAGAACATCGACGCGGTGCGCCGCTCGACGATTCTGCCCTGCACGCTGGGCGAGGGGGATCCGGTTCCCGACAGCCTGAGCAACGACATACCGTGGCTGGTCTGCAATCGCAGGTTCGACGGTTTCCGCGCGCTGGTCGCCCCGGCGCCGGCGCGCATCGACCGCTTTCCGCTGCTCCCCTACGCAGCCGAGGCGCTCGGGGTGGCGGAAGGCGACAGCATCCGCGCCGTCGCCCTTGCACCGGGGGAGCGATGAATTTCGACGGCATTCCGGGACCGACCCACAACTATTCGGGTCTCGCGCAGGGCAACCTCGCGGCCGAGCGCAATGCCCAGCAGGTGGCGAATCCGCGCGAAGCCGCACTGCAGGGCCTGGCGAAGATGCGCACCCTGGCCGCGCGCGGCATTGCGCAGGGCGTGCTGCCGCCGCAGGAGCGACCCGATGTCGCCGCGCTGCGGGCGCTGGGCTTCCACGGGCGCGACGCCGACGTGATCGCGCGCGCCGGGCGGCAGTCGCCGGAGCTGCTCGCCGCCTGCTCGTCGGCGGCAGCGATGTGGACGGCCAACGCCGCCACCGTGAGCCCCTCCGCCGACTGCGCCGACGGCCGCATGCATTTCACCCCGGCGAACCTGGTGACGCATTTCCACCGGGCGCTGGAGGCGCCGACGACCACCCGCGTGCTGCGCGCGATCTTCGCCGACGAGGCGCATTTCTGCGTGCACGACCCCCTCCCGGCCGCCCCGCAGTTCGGCGACGAGGGTGCCGCCAACCACACGCGTTTCGGACCGGGCGTCGACCGGCCCGGCGTCGAGCTCTTCGTCTACGGGCGGCGCGGCCTCGCCGCCGGCCCGATGCCCGCGCGCTATCCCGCGCGGCAGACCCGCGAGGCCTGCGAGGCGATCGCGCGTCGCCACGGCCTCGATCCCGGACGCGTGGTGTTCGCCCAGCAGCGCCCGGATACCATCGACGCCGGCGTCTTCCACAACGACGTCGTCGCGGTCGGCGAGGGCAGCTTCCTGCTCTGCCACGAGCGCGCGTTCGTCGACCAGCCGGCGCTGCTGCGCACGCTGACCCGCGTCGTCGGCCCCGCTTTCCGGGCGATCGTCGTGCGCGATGCGGAGCTGCCGCTTGCCGATGCCGTCGCCACCTACCTGTTCAACAGCCAGCTGATCGAGCGGCCCGATGGCCGCTTCCTCCTGGTGGCGCCGGCGGAGTGCCGCGCGCACCGGGCCGCCTCCGAGGTGCTCGACCGGCTGATGGCCGCCGACGGACCGATCGCCGAGGTGTTGGCCTTCGACCTGCGCCAGAGCATGCGCAACGGCGGCGGACCGGCCTGCCTGCGCCTGCGCGTCCCGGTCACGCCGGCCGAACGCGCGGCGATCCGCGCCAACGTGATCCTCGACGAAGCGCTTGCGACATCGCTCGAGACGTGGATCCGGCGGCACTACCGCGATCGCCTCGAGCCCGCCGACCTGCGCGATCCCGCGCTGCTCGACGAATCGCGCCGCGCCCTCGACGAGCTGACCCGGCTGCTCGGGCTGCCGTCGGTCTACCCGTTCCAGCTCGACCGGCAGGTTGCCTGAGGCGGGCGGCGGGACTAAGCTGGACATCCGCGCTGTTTGCACAGCGTGATCCGTGGAAGGAGTTCCCGATGAACGCATGGACGACAGGAATTGCCGCATCGCTGATGCTGGCGCTGGGCGGCTGCGCGACGCTGAACGGACCCGAGGCCTACGCCAACGCGAAGGACCAGCGGACGCAGTGCAAGGTCGTGACCCTCTCGAGCGCGTCGCAGGAGCTGCGCCTGCAGAACCAGAAAGGCACCGGCGACGACGCGATGCGGCAGACCGAGGGCAGGCTCGACATCGGCCACGTGCAGCTGAACGAGCCGCGGATATTGAGCAACCCGGTCGCCCCCGGCGAGAGCATCCTCACCCAGGTGCGGCGCAACTGCTGAGACGCCGGCGGCGGTCGCCCGCTCAGTCCGCGGCGACCGCCGGCATGCCCCGGTGCCTGCGCACCGGTGACCAGCGCATCGCGCCCATCGTCAGCGCGAGGCCCAGGCCGCCGATCACCCACAGCGTCGGCCGCAGTCCGATCGCGGTCGCCAGCGCGCCGCCCGCGAGCGAGCCCAGTGGCGCCGCCGCCACCGCAAGGAAGCGCATCGTCGCCGTCATCCGTCCCAGCAGGTGGTTGGGTGTGAGCGCCTGCCGCAGCGACAGGTAGTTGATCGCATACATCACGGCGCCGAAATCGAACAGCAGCATGCACAGCCCCAGCAACAGCGTGGCGACGCCCGGCGACCCGCCGATCAGCCCGAATCCCTGCCAGCCGAGCGCGGTCAGGAACAGGCCGTGGACGATCACCGGGCCCACGCCGAAGCGGCGCGAGACGCGCTCGGCGGCGCTGGCCGCGATCACGCAGCCCAGGCCGCCGGCCATGTAGGCGAGACCGATCGCGCCCGCCGACAGCCCGAGGACGCGGGTCGCGAACAGGATCAGCACCGCCATCTGCATCTGATGCAGGACCTGCCAGGCGGCTGCAAGCAGCGCCAGGGAGCGCAGCGTCCGGTTGTGCCAGACCAGCGCCAGGCCCTCGCGGATTTCCGCCCCCATCGACTGTCGTGCCACGGCCGCGGGTACGTCGTTGCGCACCCGCAGCGATCGCAGCATCAGCGCCGACGCGAAGAAGCCCAGCGCGTCGAGCGCGATCGCGAATGGCGCGGTCAGCGCCTGGATCAGCAGCCCGGCGATGCCGGGGCCGACGAGTGCCGAGGACGTCTCGCCCAGCGTGATCTTGGCGTTCGCCTCCACCAGCCGCATGCGGCCCGCCATCTGGGCGATCAGCACCTGGTAGGCAGCACCACCGATGACGTTCTGCACGCCGCAGAAGAATCCGACGGCGTACAGCACGTCGATCGACAGGACGCCGCGCCATGCGCACAGCGGGATCGTCGCCAGCGCGGCGCCCCGCGAAAGGTCGGAGATGATGACCACCGGCAGCTTGCGGACGCGATCGAGCAGCACACCGGCGTGCAGCGACACCAGCGCAAAGGGCAGCGTCTCCAGGGCGACCAGGATCCCCATCTGCAGCGGACTTGCGTGCAGCATCAGCGCCGCCGTCAAAGGCAGGGCGAGATTGGTGATCTGAGCGCCGAACGACGTCACCGTCAGCGACAGCCAGAGCCTTCGGAAGTCGGGCGAGCGCCACAATCCGCGAAAACGCCTGCGGATGAATCGCGCAATGCCTTCGAGCGAGTTCATGGTCTTCTTCCCGGCCGCGCCAACGCGCAGGCCTCCGATCGATGCGATCGGCGGAAGCTTCGGGAGGGGGTGTGGCCCCCGTGGTCTTCGGATTCCGCCGTTCCCGGCGGACATCCGTGCCGGGGCTAGTGCTGCAGGTGGTGCTGGAGCGCGAGTTCGCTGCCGATGCCCGCGCGTTCCGGTCGGTCGACCGGCCCGCCGTGGACGGCCCATCCCGACCACGCGCGCAGGGCCCGCGCGAAGCGAATCGCGCTGGCGAGGGGCATGGGGAGGGCGTTCATGGCAATGGCGTCGTGAGGGATGTACGAACTCGCCTCAATGTTACGCGCGCGATTCCGGTGCGGCAATGCGATCCGCGTCATGCGAGCGGCCCGATCATGACGACTGTGGCGCCGGCGCGACGGTGCGGATCTGTCCGGGTAATGGGCAGCGGCGTGGGGAATGGCTGTGCGCTCGGAGTGCGCAAGCGCCGGCCTGCGGGTCCCGGTGCGGCATCGCTCGAGTACATCCTGCCGCAGACCCTCGTGACGGGCTCGCTCGCCGCACCACCCGCGACGGCCGTCGCGCACGCTCGCGCTCGCCATTCCCCGCGCCGCTGCCCCGGACCTGCCGGTGGCGATTCGATCGCTCGCCATTCCCCGCCCCGCTGCCCCGGACCGGTCGGCGGCGACTCGACCGCTCGCCATTCGACGTGGGTGCAGTGGATGCGCAGAAACCGCTGCCGCGTCGCGGGCGGGGGGCAGCGGGTGGCCCGAGGCGCCTGCGGCGCAGTCGTCGCGAGGCGGGTGGTGCGACGAGGGAGCCGTGGGTCACCCGCCGCCACCCGCCACCGGCCACCGACCCGCGTCACCCGAACGCGGCTCCCGGCATCACCGCGCGGCGATGCTGGTTCGCTCGACGTCGAGATACATCCAGGGATTCTCCCAGTACGCGTTCTTCTTGTACCCGCGCACCCACGGCTGCACCAGCGTGTTCTCCACCGTGTAGACGTTGAGATCCCAGGGGTTGTAGGCGGCGATGAGCTCCGACATCTTCCGGTAGATCGCGTTGCGCTCGGGACCGTCGGGGAGCATCCGTGACTTGCGGTACAGGTCGTTGTACTGCGGCAGGTCGAAGCGCGCGTAGTTGGTCTGCCCGATGTTCCCGCCGTAGAGCAGCTGGAAGAACGCATCGCCTTCCGCGTAGGCGTTGATCCAGCCGATCCGCCACATCTGCAGCTGCCCCGCCTTGCCCATCTTCAGCAGGTCGGGCCATTTCTGCTTGACGAAATCCATGCGGATGCCGATCGCCTTCATGCTCCGCTGCCACAGCTCGTCGATCTCCCGATCCCGCGTCGACGGCGTCGACGCCATCGACAGCACCAGGGGCTTGCCGTCGGGAAGGTCGCGCCAGCCGTCGCCGTCCTTGTCGACATAGCCGAAGCGATCGAGCAGCGCCCGGGCCGCCACGGGGTCGTAGGGCGCGGCGACGTTGAGCGTGTCGTCGTGGCCGGGAACGTTCGGCGGGATCGGCTG
>JBLMVY010000192.1:0-4205 GCA_050256935.1 Candidatus Levyibacteriota bacterium
GTTGCGAGAAGTCGGCGGGCGGAGCGGAATCGAAACGCATGTTGCGGCCGCTCGCCGGATGGACGAGCTCGAGGCGCGTCGCGTGCAATGCCTGGCGAGCGAATGCCGGGACGCCGGGCAGCGGACGGCGAGCGCCATAGGCCGGATCGCCGACCAGCGGATGGCCGATGGCCGCGAGGTGCACGCGGATCTGGTGCGTGCGGCCCGTCTCCAGCCGGCAGCGGACCAGGGTCGCGATGCCGAAGCGCTCGACGATCTCGACGTGGGTTCGCGCAGGCTTGCCCCGGGTGACCACGGCCATCGTCGTCCGTTGCGTCGGGTGACGACCGATCGGCGCGTCGATGATCATCGCCTGCGTCATGTCGCCGCGCGCGAGCGCCAGGTATTCGCGGTGCATCGTGCGGGCCGCGAGCTGGCGGACGAGGCTGGTGTGCGCCGCCTCGGTCCTCGCGACGACCAGCAGTCCGCTCGTCTCCTTGTCGAGGCGATGGACGATGCCCGCGCGCGGAATCGCGGCCAGCGCCGCGTCGTGATGGAGGAGGGCGTTCTGCAGCGTGCCGTCGCGGTTGCCGCTGCCCGGATGCACGACCAGACCCGCCGGCTTGTCGAGCACGATGATCGATTCGTCCTCGTAGACGACGGCGAGGGCGATGTCCTGGGCGACGGCGGCGCCGGGCGCCAGGTCGGGCAGCGGCCGGATCCTCACGCACTCGCCGCCCGCGACGTGGCGCTTGCCGTCCCACGCGCTGCCGTCGACGGTGACGTGACCCGCGTCGATCCAGGCCTTGAGCCGGCTGCGCGAGTGCTCGGGGAGCATCCTTGCGAGCGCCTGGTCGAAGCGCATTCCCGCATGCTGCGGCGGGACCACGAGTGTCTTCGCCGCGGCGCCGGCGGCCGGCGCGTCGTGGCGCGGCTCACCGGCGCCCGCGTCGACGGGCCCCGACTCGGACGGGCGGGAACGCGCCCCCGGTCGGCTATAATCCGCAGCGTTCACGAAGGATGCCGATGACGATGTTGCGGTCGCAGAAATGGCGGGTGTGGGTGCTCGGGGCGCTGATCGCGCTGACGGCTGCCGGCTGCAGCATGCTGCCCGCGGTCAAGGACGAGACGGCGGGCTGGTCGGCCGAGAAGATCTACACAACCGCGCACGAGGCGATGCAGGACGGCAATTATACGCGGGCCGTCAAGCTCTTCGACTCGCTCGAGGCCCGCTATCCGTACGGTCACTATGCGCAGCAGGCGATGCTCGAGGGCGCGTATTCGAGCTGGCGCTCCGGCGAGTCGACGACGGCGGCGGCGGCCTGCGATCGCTTCATCCAGACCTACCCGAACCATCCGAACGTTGATTATGCGTATTACCTGAAGGGCCTCGTCTACTTCCGCGAGGACCAGGGTGTCTTCGGCTACGTCTACGAGCTCGATCTCTCGGAGCGCGATCCCAAGCAGATGCGCGAGTCGTTCCAGGCGTTCAAGAACCTGGTGCAGAAGTTTCCGCGCAGCCGCTACACCGAGGATGCGGAAGCCCGCATGCGCTACCTCTCGAACGCCCTGGGCATGTACGAGGTCCATGTCGCGCGCTATTACTACGCACGCGGCGCATATCTCGCGGCGGTCAATCGCGCGCAGCGCTCGCTGCTCGACTATCCGCGCACGCCTTCGAACGAGGACGCCCTGGACGTCATGGTTCGCGGATACGCGAAGCTCGGCCTGACCCAGCTTTCCGACGATGCGAAGCGCATCCTGGAGAGCACCTACCCCAAGAGCGTCTACCTCGCGGGCGGGCCGCCGAAGCCGTGGTGGAAGCTCTGGTGACCGCCTGAGCCGCTACCCCGATGCCGCGACCGGCGAATCGGAGAAGAACGCCTCGACCTCCGCCGGATCGCGCGTGCGCCGCATCGGCGGCAGGCTCTGCCAGATCCGGCGCCCGTAAGGCTTGTCGATCAGTCGCGGGTCACAGATCATCAGGACTCCCCGGTCGCTCTCGGTCCGGATCAGGCGGCCCGCACCCTGCTTGAGGGCAATCGCGGCCTGCGGCAGCTGCCAGTCCATGAACGCGTTGCCGCCGTCTTCGACCAGCTTGGCGAGCCTTGCTGCGAGCAGCGGATCGTCCGGCGGCGCGAACGGCAGCTTGTCGATCACCACGACCGACAGGGCGTCGCCGGGCACGTCGACGCCTTCCCAGAAGCTCGCGCTGCCGAGCAGCACGGCGTTGCCCAGCGCACGGAAGCGCAGCAGGAGATCGGTCTTCGATCCCTCGCCCTGGACGAGCAGCGGGAAATCGAGACCCTCGCGGGCGAGCGCGTCAACGAGGCATTCGCGTGCGGTCGCGAGCGCGCGCAGCGTCGTGAACAGCATGAATGCGCGCCCGCCGCTGGCCTTGAGCACCGGGAGGGCGGCATCGACGACCGCGCGCGTGTGCTCCGGCGTGTTGGGGGGCGGCAGGCCGCGGGGTACGTAGAGCAGTCCCTGCGCGGCGTAGTCGAAAGGGCTCTCCCAGCAGCCGGTCGTCGCGTCGCCCAGTCCGAGCTGCGACGTGTAGTGCGAGAAATCGCCGCCGACGGACAGCGTCGCCGACGTGAAGATCCACGCGCGACCGGTCGCGTCGACCTGGCGCCGGAACACGTCGGCAACCGACAGCGGCGACGCGTGGAGCTGGAATCCCTGCGCACCGACGTCGACCCAGCGGATCCATTCCTGGCCGTCGGCGTCACCGTCGGCGATGCCGTTCTTCCAGCGCGCGAGGCGCTGCGCGGCTTCTTCGGCGCGGCGCGCGACGGACGCGATGTCCTCGCTGCGCTCGGCGAACATCGCGAGCTCGGTGGCGACGCGATCGAGCGCCGCCGACAGCGACGCGAGCGCGCCGGCGAAATCGGCGCGACCGGCGAGCGCGTGCTGCGGAAACTTCCCCGGCGCCTCGCCCAGCGCAAGCCGCAGCCTGCGTATCGCCGGACCGATGTCGGCCGCGGCATCGGGGAGATCGGGCACGTCGCGCGCCCCGGTGCGGGCGACGATCTCGGCCTCGCGCGCCAGGTCCGCCAGTGCGCCCGCGGCAGTCTGCTCGCCGAAAAAAAGCGTGGCCGTGTCGGGGAGCTGGTGCGCCTCGTCGAGAATCACCGTGTTGCACGCGGGCAGCAATTCGGCGAGACCCTCGTCGCGCAGCGTCACGTCGGCGAAGAACAGATGATGATTGACGACGACGACGTCGGCATCCTGGGCTTCCCGTCGCGCCTTGATGACAAAGCAGTCGCCGTGGAACGCGCATTTCGATCCCAGGCAGTTGTCTCGGGTCGACGTGACCAGCGGCCAGATGGCCGCAGCCTCGGGCACGTCGGCGAGCTCCGCGCGATCGCCGCGCGAACTCGCCCGCGCGAAGGCGACGATCTTCGGCAGGTAGCGTGCATCCTGGCGGGTCGGCAGGCGGCCCTCGCGGGCCGTGCGCTCCAGGTGGTGGTGACAGACGTAGTTGGCGCGGCCCTTGAGCAGCGCGATGGTCGCGGGCACCGCGAGCGCGTCGCGGATCAGCGGCAGGTCGCGCTCGAACAGCTGGTCCTGCAGCGTCTTGGTCCCTGTGGAGACGATGACCTTGCCGCCGTGGAGCAGCGCCGGCACCAGATAGGCGAAGGTCTTGCCGGTGCCGGTCCCCGCCTCGGCGACCAGGGGCTCGCGATGCAGGATGGCGCGGGCGATTGCCTGCGCCATCTCGAGCTGCTGCGGCCGGAAGCGGAAGCCGGGCAGCTTCCGGGCGAGCGTGCCGCCCTCGCGGAAGATCGCCGCGAGCTCGGAGTCGACGGCGTTCTCGGGCGGTCCCGGCGGCTGCGGGGCGTTCAGCGCTGCTTCGCCTCGCCGAGCGTCACCGGCTTGCCGCGTGCCGCCCGCGCCGGCTTGACGTGCTTGGTGTCCGCGACCACCGGGCGATGCGCCTCGTCCTCGGCGTAGGCCGCGCGGATGAGGGCGATCCGGTCCTTGAATTCCTCGTAGGGCTCGCTGACGCGCAGCTTGTACTGGGCGTCCGACTCGCCGTTGCGCCATTGCAGGTTCGACAGCGCCGACAGCCAGACCTCGTGGAGGCTCTTGATCGCGGCGACCGCCTGGTGCGAGATCGACGCCTGCCTGAGCGCCTCGAGATAAGGATGCTTGATGTTCTCCTTCTGCTTGTCGAGGCAGTACTCGGTCTTCGCGCCGTTGGTTCCCTCGGTCGACTTGGC
>JBLMVY010000193.1:0-6205 GCA_050256935.1 Candidatus Levyibacteriota bacterium
ACCAGCCGTTCTACGTGCAGTTCTTCCATTTCGTCGTCAACGCCATCCACGGCCAGTTCGGCGTCTCGCTGCGCATCGGCAAGCCGGTGGCGGTGCTGCTCAGAGAGCGGCTCCCGGCGACCCTCGAGCTTTCGATCTGCGCCGCGCTGCTGGCGCTCGCGGTCGGCATCCCGGCCGGCGTGTACGCGGGCTTGCGCCCGAACTCGTGGCTTGCGCGCCTGGCGATGTCGGCGTCGCTCCTCGGCGTTTCGCTGCCGACGTTCCTGATCGGCATCCTGCTGATCCTCGTCTTCGCGGTGAAGCTCGGCTGGCTGCCGGCGTTCGGCCGCGGCGACGTCGTGCACCTCGGCGGATGGACGACCGGCCTGCTGACGGCGACCGGGCTGAAGTCGCTGATCATGCCGACGGTCACGCTGGCGCTGTTCCAGCTGACGCTGATCATGCGCCTGGTCCGCTCCGAGATGCTCGAGGTGCTGCGCGCCGATTACATCAAGTTCGCGCGGGCGCGCGGCCTTTCCGAGCGGGTGGTGAACTTCGGCCACGCGCTGCGCAACACCCTGGTGCCGGTGATCACCATCACCGGCCTGCAGCTGGGGTCGATCATCGCGTTCTCGATCATCACCGAGCAGGTGTTCCAGTGGCCGGGGATGGGGCTGCTGTTCGTCCAGGCGGTGAGCTACGCCGACATCCCGGTGATGGCGGCGTACCTGTGCCTGATCGCGCTGGTGTTCGTGATCATCAACCTCGTCGTGGACCTCCTCTATTACGTCGTCGACCCGCGGCTGCGCGTCGAGCGCGCCGACGCGGCCGGGCACTGACATGGCAGGCCGCATCGCCGCCGCGCTGCGCGATTCCTGGGACAGCGACCTCGCCTGGAGCTTTCGTCACTCGCCCTACGCGATGATCGCGGCCCTGGTGTTCCTCGCCTGCGTCGGCGCGGCGACGCTCGCCCCCTGGGTCGCGCCGCACAACCCCTTCGACCTCGCCCAGCTCGACCTGTCGAACTCGCTGAAGCCGCCGATGTGGATCGACGGGGGAGACCCGACGTTTCCGCTGGGCACCGACGACCAGGGCCGCGACATCCTGTCGACGATCTTCTTCGGCGCGCGCATTTCGCTCGAGGTCGGCATCGCGGCGGTGCTGTTCTCGATGGCCCTGGGCGTCGCCCTGGGACTGCTGTCCGGCTACGTCGGCGGCAAGACCGACGCGTTCATCATGCGCATCGCCGACGTCCAGCTCTCCTTCCCGGCGATCCTCATCGCACTGCTGATCGACGGCGTTGCGCGGGCGGTGTTCCCGGGCGCGCACGACTCGATGGCGTTCTGGGTGCTGGTGCTGTCGATCGGCGTCTCCGGCTGGGTGCAGTACGCGCGCACGGTGCGTGGATCGACGATGGTCGAGAAGAACAGGGAATACGTGCAGGCCGCGAGGCTGTTCGGCATTCATCCGCTGGCCATCATGGCGCGCCACGTCCTGCCCAACGTGCTGGGGCCGGTGCTGGTGATCGCGACCATCCACATCGCCACGGCGATCATCACCGAGGCCACGCTGTCGTTCCTGGGGGTCGGCGTGCCGCCCACCGAGCCGTCGCTGGGAACGCTGATCCGCATCGGCAACGATTTCATGTTCTCCGGCGAATGGTGGGTGACGCTGTTTCCCGGACTCGCGCTGGTGATCATGGTGTTGGCGATCAACCTGCTGGGCGACTGGCTGCGCGACGCGCTGAATCCGCGCCTGCGCTGACCGCCGTGACCCGACCCCTGCTCGAGGTGCGCGATCTTCGCGTCGAGTTCCCGACGCGCCGCGGCACGCTGGTCGCGGTCGACGGCGTGTCGTTCCAGATCGCTCCGGGCGAGGTCCTGGGCGTGGTCGGCGAGTCCGGGGCGGGCAAGTCGCTGACCGGGGCGGCGATCATCGGGCTGATCGAGCCGCCGGGACGCATCGCCGCGGGCGAGATCCTGCTCGACGGCCGGCGCATCGACGACCTGCCCCAGGATGCCCTGCGCCGGATCCGCGGCCGCCGCATCGGCGCCATATTCCAGGACCCGCTGACCTCGCTCAATCCGCTGTATTCGATCGGCAGGCAGTTGGTCGAGACGATCCGGACCCATCTCGACATGGGCGAGGCGGCGGCGAGGCAGCGGGCGATCGACCTGCTGCGCGAGGTCGGCATTCCGGCGCCCGAGCGGCGCATCGACCACTACCCGCACCAGTTCTCGGGCGGGATGCGGCAGCGCGTGGTGATCGCGCTGGCGATCTGCGCCCAGCCGGCGCTGATCATCGCCGACGAGCCGACGACCGCGCTCGACGTCTCGATCCAGGCCCAGATCATTGCGCTGCTGAAGCGGCTCGGCCGCGATCACGGCACGGCGGTGATGCTCGTGACCCACGACATGGGGGTGATCGCGGAGACCGCCGACCGCGTCGCCGTCATGTATGCGGGCCGCATCGCCGAGATCGGGCCGGTCGCCGACGTGATCCGCGGCCCGCGGCATCCGTACACGGCCGGGCTGATGGGCTCGATCCCGTCGATCGTCGACGAGCGCGAGCGCCTGGTGCAGATCGACGGGACGATGCCCCGGCTCAACGCGATCCCGCCGGGTTGTGCCTTCCACCCCCGCTGCGACCGTGCTTTCGATCGCTGCCGGCGCGAGCGCCCCGAGCTGCTCGACGTCGGCGCCACGCGCGCCGCGTGCTGGCTGCACGCGCGAGACGCAGGAGGCGCGCCGCGATGAACGGCCCGGGCGAAGTGCTGCTGCAGGTCGCGCATGCGCACAAGTCCTTCGACGTCTCGCCGCCGTGGCTGGCGCGCAAGCTCTCGCGCCAGCCGCGGCAGCTGCTGCGCGCCGTCGACGACGTGAGCTTCGACATCCGTCGCGGCGAAACGCTGGGGCTGGTCGGTGAATCGGGTTGCGGCAAGTCGACGGTCGCGCGGCTGGTCGTGGGCCTCTATCCGCCGTCGTCGGGCACGATCACCTACGCCGGCGAGAGCGTCGCCGCGCTGGCGTCGGGCAAGGCCTCGCGCGGACTGCGCCGCCGGCTGCAGATGATCTTCCAGGATCCCTACGCCAGCCTCAATCCGCGCTGGCGGGTCGCCGACATCGTCGCCGAGCCGATCCGCGCCCATCGCCTGGTCACCGGGTCGCAGGCGATCCGGGCGCGGGTCGATGCGCTGCTGGCGCACGTGGGTCTCGCCGCGGTCGACGGCCAGAAGTATCCGCACCAGTTCTCGGGCGGGCAGCGGCAGCGCATCTCGATCGCGCGCGCGCTGGCGAGCGAGCCCGAGTTCCTGGTCTGCGACGAGCCCACCTCGGCGCTGGACGTTTCCGTGCAGGCGCAGGTGCTGAACCTGATGCGCGACCTGCAGCGCGAGCTGTCGCTCACCTACCTGTTCATCTCCCACAATCTCGCCGTCGTCCATCACGTCGCCGATCGCGTCGGCGTCATGTACCTCGGGCGGATCGTCGAGATCGCCGACAAGACGCCGCTGTTCCGCGCACCGCAGCACCCCTACACGCGGATGCTGCTCGATGCCGTGCCCGACCTGGCGATGACGGGCAAGCCGCGCACGCCGGTGGCGGGCGAGGTGCCCAATGCGCTGACGCCGCCGCCCGGCTGCGCCTTCCATCCCCGCTGTCCGCACGCCAACGACCGCTGCCGCAGCGAGGTGCCGCAGCTCGCGCCCGCGGCCTCCGGCGCGCTGGTCGCCTGCCACGCGGTGGCGGAGCGACGCATCCCGATCGCGGCGCAGGCCGCGCGCTGACGGCGCAAGGCGTGCGATCCCGACGCAAGGCGTGCGCTGGCGGGCTCTCGCGCCAGGGCTTCGTTGGCGCACCCGCGTCGTCGAGCGGGTCCCGGTGCGGCGGCGCTCGAGGACATCCGGAACTCCACGCTGCGATCGGGCTCGCTGGCCGCACCACCCGCTTCACGACGACTGCGCCAAAGGCGCCCCGGGCGAGAGCCCGCCACCGCGCGCCAATCGCGGCATCGGCGCAACGCACGAGCGTCTGAATCGGGTCACCGCGATTCGCATCGGCACGCATCGAATCGGCACCGGCGTGTCGAGGGCGGCGAGGCGGGTGCGTCGAGCGCGAGCGTGCGCGACGGCCGTCGCGGGTGGCGCGGCGAGCGAGCCCGATCGCCGCACATCGTGCAGGATGTCCTCGAGCGATGTCGCGCCGGGCCCCGCAGGCCGGCGATTGCGCACTCCGAGCGCGCGGACGCACCCGGCCCGCCGCCCATGGGACAGAGGGTGCGCACTCCGAGCGCGCGGACGCACCCGGCCCGCCGCCCATGGGACAGAGGCGGCGCACTCCGGCGCAAGTCAAGCCCCCGCTCCGGCGCCGCTGCCGCGACCCGGTAGAATCGACCTTCTGCCCGATACCCCGACGGCCCGCGCGCCGCCGCTCCATGCCCGCCCGTACGCTCTATGACAAGCTGTGGGACAGCCACGTCGTCCGCGAGGAGGGCGACGGGACTGCGCTGATCTACATCGACCGCCATCTCGTCCACGAGGTGACGAGCCCGCAGGCCTACGAGGGTCTGCGGCTCGCCGGCCGCAAGCCGTGGCGCGTCGGGTCGATCGTCGCGACCGCCGACCACAACACGCCGACCGCGCATTGGGACGAGGGGATCCACGATCCGATCTCGCGCACCCAGGTGGAGACCCTCGACGCCAACATCGCCGCCTTCGGCGCCAAGGCCTATTTCCCGTTCCGCGACCGCCGGCAGGGGATCGTGCACGTGATCGGCCCCGAATCGGGTGCGACGCTGCCTGGCATGACCGTCGTCTGCGGCGATTCGCACACCAGCACGCACGGCGCATTCGCCGCGCTGGCCTTCGGCATCGGCACCTCCGAGGTCGAGCACGTGCTGGCGACCCAATGCCTGCTGATGAAGAAGTCCAAGGCGATGCTCATCCGCGCCGACGGCAGGCTGCCGCGCGGCGTGACCGCGAAGGACCTCGTCCTGTCGATCATCGGGCGCATCGGCACCGCGGGCGGCACCGGTCACGCCATCGAGTTTGCGGGGGAGGCGGTGCGCGCGCTGTCGATGGAAAGCCGGATGACCATGTGCAACATGGCGATCGAGGCGGGTGCGCGCGCCGGCATGGTCGCGGTCGACGACACGACGATCGACTACCTGAAAGGGCGCCCGTTCGCGCCGGCGGGGGACCTGTGGCCGCGCGCCGTCCTGCACTGGCGCACGCTGGCGAGCGATCCGGGCGCGAGATTCGACACGGTGCACGTCATCGACGCCTCGACGCTGCGCCCGCAGGTCACCTGGGGAACGTCGCCGGAAATGGTCGTGTCGATCGAGGACCGCGTTCCGGATCCCGACCGCGAGCGCAACGCCGAGCGGCGCGAAGGCATCGCGCGGGCGCTCGAATACATGGGCCTCACGCCCAACGTCCCGATCACCGACATCCGCATCGACAAGGTGTTCATCGGCTCGTGCACGAACTCGCGGATCGAGGACCTGCGCGAAGCCGCAGGCGTCGTCCGGGGCCGCCACGTCGCCGGCAACGTCAAGCTCGCGATGGTCGTCCCGGGCTCGGGCCTGGTGAAGGCACAGGCCGAGGCCGAGGGACTCGACCGGACGTTCCGCGATTCGGGTTTCGAGTGGCGCGAGCCGGGATGCTCGATGTGCCTCGCGATGAACGACGACCGGCTCGAGCCGGGCGAGCGCTGCGCGTCGACGTCGAACCGCAACTTCGAGGGCCGGCAAGGTGCGGGGGGCCGTACGCACCTGGTGAGTCCCGCCATGGCCGCCGCCGCGGCGATCGCGGGGCATTTCGTCGACGTGCGTCGACTCTACTGACGGGAGCGTCGCGTGATGATCAGGAAACTCGTGGCGTGGCTGGCGCTGGCAGGGCTTCTCGCCGGCCTGGCAGGCTGCAACACCATCGAAGGTGCAGGCAAGGACATCAAGGCGGCGGGGCAGGCCGTCGAACGGGCCGCCAAGGACAGCAAGTGACCATGCAGCCGTTCCGCGTCCACCAGGGACTGGTCGCGCCGCTCGACCGGGCGAACGTCGACACCGACGCGATCATCCCCAAGCAGTTCCTGAAGTCGATCAAGCGGTCGGGCTTCGGGCCGAACCTGTTCGACGCCTGGCGCTACACCGACCGCGGCGAGCCGGGCATGGATCCCGCGACGCGGCATCCGAACCCCGATTTCGTCCTCAACCAGCCGCGGTACAAGGG
>JBLMVY010000194.1:0-2577 GCA_050256935.1 Candidatus Levyibacteriota bacterium
CCCGCGACATGCCGAGCGCATCGGCGACCCGGCAGGCATGCTGGCCGCCGGCGCCCCCGAAGCAGCACAGCACGTATTCGGTGACGTCGTAGCCGCGCTGCACCGAGATGTGCTTGATCGCGTTCGCCATGTTCTCGACGGCGATGTCGAGGAAGCCGTCGGCAATCTGCTCGGGCGTGCGCAGATGGCCGGTGGCGGTTTGGATCGCCTGCGCGAGCGCGGCGAACTTCGCGTGCACGACCGCGGCGTCGAGCGGCTGGTCGCCGCCGGGGCCGAAGACCTTGGGGAAAAGGTCGGGGTCGAGCTTGCCGACCATCACGTTGCAGTCGGTGACGGTCAGCGGCCCGCCGCGGCGATAGCAGGCAGGCCCCGGGTTCGCGCCGGCCGATTGCGGTCCCACCCGCAGCCGCGAGCCGTCGAAGGTGCAGATCGAGCCGCCCCCGGCGGCCACCGTGTGGATGCTCATCATCGGCGCGCGCAGGCGCACGCCTGCGACCTCGGTCACGAACGCGCGCTCGTATTCGCCCGCCCAGTGCGTGACGTCGGTCGACGTGCCCCCCATGTCGAAACCGATGATGCGGTCGAAGCCCGCGAGGCGCGCGACCTCGACGGCGCCGACCACGCCACCGGCCGGGCCCGAGAGAATCGCATCCTTGCCCTGGAATCGATGGGCGTCGGTGAGTCCTCCCGACGACTGCATGAACTGCAGGCGCGGACCCCTGCCCGCCTCCCCCGCCACCCCCTTCTCCCCCGCCACGGTGCTCCGCGCGCCTGCGCCAAGGTCGCGCTCGACCTGGTCGACATAGCGGCGCAGGATCGGCGACAGGTACGCATCGACGACCGTCGTGTCGCCCCGCGACACGAGCTTCATCAGCGGGCTCGCGTCACTCGACACCGATACCTGGGGGAAGCCGATCGCCCGGGCGATGCGCGCGATCGCCTGCTCGTGCTGCGGGTAGCGATAGCCGTGCATCAGCACGATCGCGACGGCCTTCACCCCGTCCGCGAACGCGGCCCGCAGCGCAGACTCGATCGCCACGGCGTCGAGCGGCTGCACGACGTCGCCGCGTGCGCCGATGCGCTCGTCGGCCTCGATCACGCATTCGTAGAGCTGCGTCGGCAACTCGATGCGCCGCACGAAGAGCTTCGGGCGGTTCTGGTAGCCAATGCGCAGGGCGTCGCCGAACCCGCGGGTGGTCACCAGCGCGGTGCGCTCGCCCGCCCGTTCCAGCAGCGCATTGGTCGCGACCGTCGTTCCCATCTTGATCGCCGCGATGTCCGCGACCGGTATCGGGGCGCCGGGGGCCACGCCCAGCAGCTCGCGAATGCCGTGGACCGCGGCATCCCGGTAGCGCTCGGGGTTGTCGGACAGCAGCTTGTGCGTGACCAGCGCACCGTCGGGCCGCCGCGCGACGATGTCGGTGAAGGTACCGCCGCGATCGACCCAGAATTGCCACATTCGCGTATCAGGGATCAGGGATTGGTCGGAAGCGCTCGTCGACCGCGGCCGGCGAGTGCGATCGCGCATCCGCCCGATCACCGAAGCCGCGCCGCGAACGAACGCGCGCCCATTATAGAAGCCAGGCCTGCGGAACCACCCGCACGGCGGCACCCCGGACCTGCTACCATCCGCGGGTCCGCCGGCGGCGCGCCCCCCCGACCGCCGCCGGCGCTGTCCGTGACCGACAGGAGATCCGCATGAAACGCCTGATTTCCGCGCTGGCTGCCGTCGCCTTCGCGTTCGCGCTCCCGGCCGCCGCGCAGACCAAGTGGGACTTGCCCAGCGCGTATCCGGCGAACAATTTCCACACGGAGAACCTGCAGCAGTTCGCCGACGACGTCGATCATGCGACCGGCGGCAAGCTGAAGATCCAGCTGCATCCCAATGCGTCGCTGTTCAAGGCTCCGGAGATCAAGCGCGCAGTCCAGGGCGGACAAGTGCAGATCGGCGAGATCCTGCTCGTCAATTACGAGAACGAGGACCCGATCTACGGACTGGACGGCGTGCCGTTCCTGGCGACGTCCTACGCCGAGGCGCTGAAGCTCTACAAGGCGTCCCGCCGCGGGCTCGAGGAGAGGCTCTCGAAGCAGGGGATGATGCTGCTCTACGCGGTGCCCTGGCCGCCGCAGGGCATATTCACCAACCGCACGCTCAACAGCGTCGCCGACATGAAGGGCCTCAAGTGGCGCGCGTACAGCCCGGCGACCGCGAAGATCGCCGAGCTCGTCGGCGCCCAGCCGGTCACCGTGCAGGCGGCCGAGGTCTCGCAGGCGCTCGCGACCGGAGTCATCGATTCCTACATGTCGTCGGGGGCGACCGGCTACGACTCCAAGACCTACGAGCAGATCAAGAACTTCTACGACACCCAGGCGTGGCTGCCCAAGAACGCCGTCATCGTCAATCGCAAGGCCTTCGATGCGCTCCCCAAGCCCGAGCAGGCGGCGCTCTTGAAGGCCGCCGCAGCCGCGGAGAGCCGCGGCTGGAAGATGTCCGAGGAAAAGACCAACTGGTATTACGATCAGCTGAAGCAGAAAGGCATGCAGATCCTCGAGCCCTCGGCGCAGCTGACCGCCGAC
>JBLMVY010000195.1:0-2995 GCA_050256935.1 Candidatus Levyibacteriota bacterium
GGCAGCGGGGTCAGGATGACCTCGCGCTGGCCTTCGCCGAGGAAGGGGCGCACCCACGAGCGCGCCTGCAGCATGTTCGCGACGATGTTGCGATGGGTAAGCATCGCCCCCTTGGCCACCCCGGTCGTTCCTCCGGTGTACTGGAGGAAGGCCAGGTCGTCGTGGCCGATCGGCACCCGCGACAGCGAAAGCTTGCGTCCCTGCTTCATCGCGTCGTTGAGACGGATCGCGCCGGGGAGCGACCACTTCGGGACCATCCTCTTCACGCGGCGCAGGACCAGATCGACGATCCGTCCCTTGAACGCCAGGAACTCGCCGATCGAGGTGACGACGATCTGGCGCACCTTGGTCCGCGCGACGACCTGCTGCAGTACGTGGGCGAAGTTCTCGACGACCACGATCACCTCGGCGCCCGAATCGACGAGCTGGTGCTCGAGCTCGCGCGGCGTGTAGAGGGGATTGGTGTTGACGACGGTGCAGCCTGCGCGCAGCACCCCGAACAGGCAGACCGGGTACTGGAGGATGTTGGGCATCATCAGCGCGACGCGCGTTCCGCGCCCGCAGCCGATGCCCTGCAGCCATGCGCCGAATGTCGCCGACAGCGTGTCCAGTTCGGCGAAAGTGATCCGGCGGCCCATGCACGCGAATGCCGGACGCGTCGCGAATGCACGGCAGCTCTCCTCGAAGACCTCGCGCACCGACGCGTACTCGTTGACGTCGATGTCCGCAGGCACGCCGCGCGGATAGTGCTTGAGCCAGATCCTTTCCACTAGCGGTCTCCCCCTCGCGGCGCGCAAACGTTGCGCAAAATCCTACACCACGATCCGGCCCGGCAGCTCAGCCGGCGGCCCCGGCGCTCCTCGCGTATTGCAGCGGCCCGCCGCGAAACGGCGCGAATCCCGTGCCGAAGATCGCTCCGGCGTCGACGAGGTCCGCGTCGGCGACCACGCCCTGCGCCAGCGCGGCCCGGGCTTCCGCGACCAGCGGATCGACCAGCCGCTGCGCAAGGCCCGCCGGGACGGTCCCTGCCGGCTGCTTCTGCGGCTTGCCGCCGCTCCACGCGTAGAAACCTTGCCCCGTCTTCTTGCCGAGCTGGCCCGCGGCAACGCGCTCGGCGAGGCGCCGCGGAACTTCGGCGCCGCTGCCCAGCATGCGCCCGACGGCCACGCAGATGTCGAGGCCGACGGTGTCGGCGAGCTCGATCGGACCCATCGGCATGCCGAAAGCAACGGCCGCGGCATCGACGGTCTCGGGGGCGATGCCCTCGTCGACGCAGCGCATCGCGCTCATCAGGTAGGGCGCGAGCACGCGATTGACCAGGAAGCCGGGGGCGCTCTTCACCGGCAGCGGGAGCTTGTCGATCGCGCGGGCGAACGCTGCGCCGCGGGCGAGAAGCGCAGGATCGCTGTCGCGCCCGGCCACGATCTCGACCAGCATCATCCGCGCGACCGGGTTGAAGAAATGCAGGCCGATGAGCCGCGACGGGTTGCGAAGCGCGCCGGCGATGTCCTCGAGGGGAATCGACGACGTGTTGGTCGCGAGGATGGCGTCGGGCCGCGCGCGCGCCTCGACGTCCGCGAACAGCGTGCGCTTGGCCTCGACGTTCTCGAAGATCGCCTCGATGATCACGTCGGCATGCACGACGCCGTGACCCCCGACATCGGGAATCAGCCGGTCGCCGGCGTCGCGGGCGCGACGCGGGTCCCTGAGGCGATCGGCAAAGAGCTTCGCCGCGCGCTTCATCGCCGGCGCGAGGCGCGCCGCATCCTGGTCCTGCAGCGTGACCGTCATGCCGCGCAGCGCGCACCACGCGGCGATGTCGCCGCCCATGGTTCCGGCGCCGACGACATGCACGCGGGCGACCGGCGAATCGGCTGCCTTGCCCAGCGCCTTCAGCCGCTCCTGCAGATGGAACACCCGGAGCAGGTTCGCCGCGGTCGGCGTGGCGAGCAGCGTCTCGATCGCCGCCGGGTCGCCGGAGGGCGCAGCAAGCGCGTTGCCGTCGTAGCGCTGCCACAGCTCGATGATCGCGTAGGGCGCGGGGTAGTGCTCGCGGCTCGCGCGCTTCTCGACCTGCTGACGCGCCTTGCTGCCGATGAACCGGCGCGCGGGGGCGCTCAGGGTCAGCGACAACGGAAAGGGAAGCCTGCGCGGCGCCGGCTGTGCGCGCAGCACGCCGCGCGCGGTGTTGTCCATGATGCGCGGCGGGACGCATTCGTCGGCGAGACCGAGCTTCCTGGCCTTGCGCGCGTCGACGGTCTTGCCGGTCAGCAGCAGGTCGAGGCCGGCGGGACCGCCGACGAGCCGCGGCAGGCGCATGATGCCGCCCCAGCCGGGCACGATGCCGAGCATCACCTCCGGAAGGCCGAGCCGCGTCGAAGGATCGTCGACGACCACGCGATAGCGGCAAGCCAGCGCCAGCTCGAGACCGCCGCCCAGGCAGAAGCCGCGGATCAGCGCGAGGGTCGGGTAGGGTGCGCGCGCCAGGTGCTCGAACGTGTTCCATCCGCGCTCGACCAGCGCCCGGGCAGCCTGCGGATCGCGGATGTCGCCGAACTCGTCGACGTCGGCGCCGGCGATGAACCCCGACGGCTTGGCGGATCGGATCACCAGACCTTTCGGTCGCTCGCGCTCGAGCTGGTCGAGCACCTGGTTCAACTCGTCCATCGCCGCTGCCGACAGCGTGTTCGTCGCCGTGCCTGCCTTGTCGAAGGAAAGCCACGCGATGCCATCGCCATCCTGCGTGATGCTCCAGTGCTCCACCCGCCGTACCCCGCTTTCGATTCGATTCGCCGTCCCGACGCGGCGCCGCACCCGATGCGCGTCAGCGCAGAAGGTTTCCTTCAGTCGACGCGCTCGACCAGCATCGCGCCGCCCTGTCCGCCGCCGATGCAGATCGCCGCGATCCCGCGCCTGCCTCCGCTGCGCTCGAGGACGTTCAGCAGGTGCAGCACGATCCGCGTTCCCGACGCGCCGACCGGATGCCCCAGCGCGA
>JBLMVY010000196.1:0-5381 GCA_050256935.1 Candidatus Levyibacteriota bacterium
CCGGTCGAGCCCGACGTGTAGAGGATGAACAGCGGATGCTCGGCATCGACCCATTCCGGCTCGCAGGCGTCGGCCTGCTTGTCGACGAGCTCGTGCAGCCAGATGTCGCGGCCCTTGGCGAAGCCGACGTTGCCGCCGGTGCGGCGATAGACGACCACGTTGCGCACGGCGTCGCAGCCGCCCATGCCGAGCGCCTCGTCGACGATCGCCTTGAGTGGCAGCGGCTTGCCGCCGCGCATCTGCTCGTCGGCAGTGATCACCGCGACCGCGCCCGCGTCGACGATTCGCTCCTGCAGCGATTTCGCCGAGAACCCGCCGAACACCACCGAATGCGTCGCGCCGATGCGCGCGCAGGCCTGCATGGCGACGATGCCTTCCACCGACATCGGCATGTAGATGACGACGCGGTCGCCCTTCCGGACCCCCAGCGACTTCAGGCCGTTGGCGAGCCGGCACACCCGGTGATAGAGATCCTGGTAGGTGACCTTGGTCACCTTGCCGTCGTCGGCCTCGAAGATGATCGCGACCTTGTGCGCGTTGCCGTTGGAGAGGTTGCGGTCGAGGCAGTTGTAGGAGACGTTGAGCTCGCCGTCGCTGAACCACTTGTAGAAAGGCGCGCCGCTCTCGTCGAGGACCCGGGTGAAAGGCTTGCGCCACAGCAGGTTCTCGCGCGCGAGGTCGGCCCAGAACCCCTCGAAATCGCTGGCCGCGCGCGCGTTCATCGCGTCGAAATCCGCCTTCTTGATCCGGGCCTGGGCAACCCATTCGGGCGACGGCTCGAAGACGCGGCTCTCCTGCATGACGGACTGGATCGTGGACATGGGAATTCCTCCAGGTGCGGATCGGGACGGCCCCCGGCCTTGCGCCGGCGGCGGCGAATCTTCTTGCCCTCAGTCTACCGAAGCCCGCGGCGGCCGCCAACGATCGCCGGACCTGCGCCACCCCTGCCGGGCCGGCGCCGGGCCCGATGGTAGACTTTTCGCTCCCCCGACCGCAGCCCGGATATCCGATGACGACGCCCCGCCGGCTCCTCCCCGATCCCAGGCTGCGCCCGCTGCCGCGGCTGATCTTCGCCAGCCGCTGGCTGCAGCTCCCGCTCTACCTGGGATTGATCGTCGCGCAAGGCGTCTACGTCTGGCAGTTCTGGATCGAGCTCGTTCACCTGGTCCAGGCCGCAATGGGCAACACCGAATCGGCGCAGGCCGTCATCGCCAGCGTGACGCCGCCCAACGCATCGCCCAACTTCAAGATGGGCCGCGAGACCGTCATCATGCTGCTGGTGCTGGGCCTGATCGACGTCGTGATGATCTCGAACCTGCTGATCATGGTCATCGTCGGCGGCTACGAGACCTTCGTGTCGCGGATGGACCTCGAGAGCCACCCCGACCAGCCCGAATGGCTGTCGCACGTCAACGCCAGCGTCCTCAAGGTCAAGCTCGCCACCGCGATCATCGGCATCTCGTCGATCCACCTGCTGCGGACGTTCATCAACGCCGAGGCCTACGACACCAAGACGCTGTTCTACCAGACGACGATCCATATCGCCTTCCTGCTGTCGGCAATGGCGATCGCAGCCGTCGACCGCATCCTTCCCGCGCCGTCACACGTGCGCGACACCGACAACGACAACGGCCGGCACTCGCGGCCATCGCCATGACCACGATCGCCCAGGAAGACCTGATCCAAAGCGTCGCCGACGCGCTGCAGTTCATCTCCTACTACCACCCTGCCGACTACATCGCCGCGCTGGGAGAGGCCTGGAAGGCCGAGGAGTCGCCGGCAGCGAAGGATGCGATCGCCCAGATCCTCACCAACTCGAGGATGTGCGCGGAAGGGCACCGGCCGCTGTGCCAGGACACGGGCATCGTCGTCGCCTTCGTGCGCGTCGGCATGGACGTGCGCTTCGCCGACGCGACGATGGGCGTCGCCGACATGGTCAACGAGGGGGTGCGCCGCGCCTATCTCGATCCCGACAACACGCTGCGGGCGTCGATCCTGCGCGATCCCGCGGGCAAGCGCACCAATACCCGTGACAACACGCCGGCCGTCGTGCATTTCGATTTGGTGCCCGGCGACACGATCGACGTGAGGATCGCGGCCAAGGGCGGCGGCTCCGAGAACAAGTCGAAGCTGGTGATGCTCAATCCTTCCGACTCGATCGTCGACTGGGTGCTGAAGACGGTGCCGACGATGGGCGCCGGCTGGTGCCCGCCCGGCATGCTGGGCATCGGCATCGGCGGCAGCGCGGAGAAGGCGATGGTGCTCGCCAAGGAAGCGCTGATGGACCCGATCGACATGCACGAGCTGAAGGCGCGCGGGCCGTCGAACCGGCTCGAGGAATTGCGCATCGAGCTCTACGACAAGGTCAACGCCCTGGGCATCGGCGCGCAAGGCCTGGGCGGCCTCGCCACGGTCCTGGACGTCAAGATCCTCGATTACCCGACCCACGCGGCGAGCCTGCCGGTGGCGATGATCCCCAACTGCGCGGCGACCCGCCACGCGCATTTCACCCTCGACGGCAGCGGGGTCGCGAAGCTCGATCCGCCCGACCTCGCGAGCTGGCCCGACGTCCACTGGGCGCCGTCGCCGCAGTCGCGGCGCGTCGACGTCAATGCGCTGACGCCCGCCGAGGTCGCGAGCTGGAAGCCCGGCGAGCGGCTGCTGCTGTCCGGCCGCATCCTCACCGGCCGCGATGCCGCACACAAGCGGATCGCCGACATGCTCGCGCGCGGGGAGCCGCTGCCGGTGGATTTCACCAACCGGATCATCTATTACGTGGGACCGGTGGACCCAGTGCGCGACGAGGTCGTCGGCCCCGCGGGCCCGACGACGGCCACGCGCATGGACAAGTTTACCGAGACCATGCTGGCGAAGACCGGGCTGATCGCGATGATCGGCAAGGCCGAGCGCGGCAGCGCGGCGATCGAGTCGATCCGCAGGCACAAGGCCGCCTACCTGATGGCCGTCGGCGGCGCCGCGTATCTGGTCTCCAGGGCGATCCGCAGTTCGCGCGTCGTCGCCTTCGGCGAACTCGGCATGGAGGCGATCTACGAATTCGACGTCGCCGACATGCCGGTCACCGTCGCCGTCGACGCCACCGGCGAGTCGGTGCACCAGACCGGCCCGCGTGAGTGGCAGCAGCGGATCGGACGCATCCCGGTCGCGGCGGCCTGAGCGCCCCGGTGCGATCGGCGGCGCGCTGAGGACGAACCCCGTGCGACGCCGAGTGCGCGAGCATCTCGCTCCGCTTGCTGCCGACACCGGGAGCCAGGTCGAGCTGCCGCCGATCCGGACGCGGCTTGCCACCAAGTTCAACCTGCTGACGATCGGCCTGATCGCGCTGACCGCGGTAGCGGTCACGGCATTCGTGTTCTACCGGCAGTGGGTCGACGATGAACGGCAGCTGCGGGTGCAGGGCGAGACGCTGAGCCTGATGCTCGCCGACCTGTCCGCATACGGCCTGCGCAACCACGACCGGTCGAGCCTCGCACAGATCCTCGGCAGCCTCCCGGAAGAGACGAACTTCGCCTACGTCTACATCCTGGATGCGCAGCGCAAGGTGGTGGCCGAGCGCTATCTCGCGCCCGCGCTGCGCGACGGCGTGATCCCGGCGCTCGAGGCCGACGAGGTTCCGGAGCCGACCGGGCCGACGCTGCGCATCGACCGCGTCGTCCCCGAAGGGCGTTTCCTCGAGCTCGTGACCCCGGTCGCCTCGCTCGCATCCGGGTTCGGCAGGCCGCTGCCCGACCCGCGCAACGCGACGCAGGGTCCGGCGACGGGGGACGCCGCGCCGCGCACACCCCTGGGCTACGTCCGCCTGGGCATGACCTTCGATCTCCAGCGTGCGCTCCTCGGCAACCAGCTGCAGGTCGCGCTCGCCGTCGTCGGCGTGCTGCTGATCATCGCGGTGGCGACGACGCTGCTGCTGTCGCGGCGACTGGTGGCCCCGATGCGGCGGCTGATCCGCGCCGCGCGCGCCGTCGGCGCGGGCCGCCTCGACGTCCGTGTCCCCGTGCGCTCGTCCGACGAGCTGGGGCTGCTTTCGCATGCGTTCAACCACATGACCAAGCGCCTCGCGCATTCGCAGTCGGAGGTCGCCAACTACCAGCGCACGCTCGAGGAGAAGGTGGCGCAGCGCACCCGCGAGCTCGAGGTCGCCACTGCGCATGCCTTCAAGCTCGCCCAGCACGACATCCTGACGGGTCTGCCCAACCGGTCGCTGCTCAACCAGCGGCTGACGCGGATCATCGGGCAGGCGCAGCGCGACGGCACGCAGGTCGGCTGCCTGTTCCTGGATTTCGACCACTTCAAGCGCATCAACGACACGCTGGGTCACGACGCCGGCGACCAGCTGCTGAAGTCGATCGCGCAACGGCTGGGCGGCGCGACCCGCGAGAGCGACACCGTTGCACGGCTGGGCGGCGACGAGTTCGTCGTCGTGCTGCCGGGCCTCGATCCTGCGCACGCATCCTTCGAGGTGCTCGCGGTGATCCAGCGCATCCGCGAATCGCTGCTGGCGCCGTTCCGGCTGGCCGACCAGACGCCGACCCTGACCTGCTCGATCGGGGTCGCGATCTACCCGCTGGACGCCCACGACGGGAACACGCTGATCAAGCAGGCCGACACCGCGATGTACGCGGCCAAGGACGGCGGGCGCAACGCCTACCGCTTCTTCGAGGCGGAGATGAACGCGCGCGTTGCGCAGCGGCTGCAGATCGAGACCGACATGCGCCGGGCGCTGATGGACGACGAGTTTTTCCTCGTCTACCAGCCGCAGATCGAGATGCGCACCGGACGCGCCTGCGGCGTCGAGGCGCTGTTGCGCTGGCGCGATCCCGAGCGCGGGGTGATCTCGCCCGCCGAGTTCATTCCCATCGCCGAGGAATCGGGAATGATCCAGGCGCTGGGGGCGCGCGTCCTGCGCGACGCCTGCCACCAGATCATGAAGTGGCACCGGCAGGACCTGCTGCTGCGGCTGTCGGTCAACCTGTCGGTGCAGCAGCTGCAGCACGAGGACTGGCTGGCCACGGTCGAGGAGGCGCTGCGCGCCAGCGGCCTGCCCTCGCATTCCCTCGACCTGGAGATCACCGAGAGCATCATCATCACCCACCCCGAGCGCGCCGTCGCGACGCTGATGAAGCTCAAGCAGATGGGGGTGTCGATCACCATCGACGACTTCGGCACCGGCTATTCGAGCCTGTCCTACCTCGCGCGCCTGCCCCTGCACGGCCTGAAGATCGACCAGCGCTTCGTGCACGGGCTGGGGAAGAACGCCAACGACGAGGCGATCACCCAGGCGATCATCGCGATGGCACATTCGCTGAACCTGCGCTGCATCGCCGAAGGCGTCGAGACGACCGCACAGTCCGAGTTCCTGAGAA
>JBLMVY010000197.1:0-6520 GCA_050256935.1 Candidatus Levyibacteriota bacterium
GCCCAGCGCGGTATAGCAGTCCCTGACCGAGCCGACGAGGATGCGCACGGCGCGGATGTCGTACAGCGCCTCGATGCCCGTGTTCTTGCGGCGCATCTTGTTGAAGATGCTGTAGATGTGCTTGGGCCTGCCGCTGACGTCCGCATCGAGGCCGACCGTCGCGAGCTCGCGCTCGAGCGTCGCGATGACGTTCTCGATGTAGCGCTCGCGGTCCAGCCGCCGCTCGTCGAGGAGGCGCGCGATGCGCCGGTATTCGTCGGGCTCCAGCGCCCGCAGCGAGAGGTCCTCGAGCTCCCACTTGAGCTGCCAGACGCCCAGGCGGTTGGCGAGCGGCGCATAGACGTCGATGACCTCGCGCGCGACCGCGCGGCGGCGCCCCTCGTCGGCGGTCATCAGCCAGCGCAGCGCCTGCGTCCGTTCGGCGAGCTTGATCAGGACCACGCGGATGTCCTCGACCATCGCGAGCAGCATCTTGCGCAGGTTCTCGGCCTGCAGCGCGCGCTCGTGCGCATCCGCGCCGGCGGCGATCGCACGCACCGAGTCCATCTTCGCCACACCCGCCACCAGCGTCGCGACGTCGGCGCCGAACGACGCGGCGAGCGCCGCCTCGTCGAAGCCGGGAACGCCGGGCAGTCCGAGCAGCAGCGCGGCAGTCAGCGAATCGGGGTCGAGCCGCTGCGCGGCCAGGATCGTCGCGGTGCCGAGCGCGGTCTCGATCAGCGGCTCCCCGTCGGGACCTCGCGCGTCGCCCAGGCGCGCGCGCGCGAGCTCGTGGGCGGCCACGAAGCGCTGGCGGTCGGCGTCGGTGTAGACGGGGGCGAGCGAGGACAGCCAGGCAGCCACTGCCTGCGGCGCAGCGGCCTGCGGCGCGGCACGCGTGACCGCGACCATCGCGCTTCGCCCTAGAGCGCCTGCCCGGCGGCTTCGGCGATCACGTGCGCGAGCGCCTCGGCGTGGCCGTCGGCCATCCTGCGCTCGCGCGCCTCGACCATCACGCGCAGCACGGGCTCGGTCCCCGACGGACGCAGCAGCACGCGTCCGGCATTCCCGAGCTTCGCGACCACGGCGCGCTCCGCGTCCTTGACCGCCGCGTTGCCGCGCCAGTCCCAGCCGCGCCGCACCGGCACGTTGATCAGCCGCTGCGGAAACAGCGCGACCTCCGCCGCGGCTTCCGCGAGGGTCGTCTCCTGCTCGATCAGCGCGCGCAGCACCGCGAGCGCCGCCACGATCCCGTCGCCGGTCGTGTGCTTGTCGCGGCAGATCAGGTGGCCCGAGTTCTCGCCGCCGAGCTGCCAGCCGCGCTCGACCAGCTGCTCGAGCACGTAGCGGTCGCCGACCTTCGCCCGCACCAGGGCGATGTCCGCCCTGGCGAGCGCCTGCTCGAAGCCCAGGTTGCTCATCAGCGTACCCACGATCCCCCCGGCCAGGACGCCGCGCCGCTGGTAGTCGCGCGCGATCACATAGAGCAGCTGGTCGCCGTCGTAGAGCCGTCCGTCGCCGTCGGCCATCACCAGGCGATCGCCGTCGCCATCGAGGGCGATGCCCAGATCGGCGCCCTGCGCACGCACCTGGGCAGCCAGGTGCTCGGGATGGGTCGCCCCGACGCGATCGTTGATGTTGGTCCCGTTCGGCTCGTCGCCGGTGGCGACGACATCCGCGCCGAGCTCGTGGAACACCGGGGGCGCGACGTGGTACGCGGCGCCATGGGCGCAGTCGACGACGATCTTGAGGCCGCGCAGGTCGAGCTCGTTGGGAAACGTGCTCTTGCAGAACTCGATGTAGCGTCCGGCCGCGTCGCCGACGCGAAACGCCTTGCCGAGATCGGCAGGAGGCGCGCAGGTCAGCGGCGCGTCCATCGCCGACTCGATCGCCAGCTCGACGTCGTCGGGGAGCTTGGCCCCGCGCTGCGAGAAGAACTTGATGCCGTTGTCGTCGAAAGGATTGTGCGAGGCGCTGATCACGATCCCCGCGGACAGGCGCAGCGCCCGCGTCAGGTAGGCGATCGCCGGCGTCGGCAACGGCCCGCAGAGATAGACATCGACCCCCGCTGCGGCAAGCCCCGCCTCGAGCGCCGCCTCCAGCAGGTAGCCGGAGATGCGGGTGTCCTTGCCGATCAGCACCGCGGGCCGCTCGCCGCGCGCGCCGTCGCCTGCGGCAAGCGTGCGTCCGGCGGCCCAGCCGAGCTTCAGGACCCGCTCCGGGGTGATGGGTTCCTCACCGACGCGCCCGCGCACCCCATCGGTGCCGAAATGACGGCGCTGCTTGCCGCTGCTCTCGCTCATCAAAGACCTTTGCGCAATTGGAGTCCTGTCCAGGGATCGATCGCCCGCCAGACGGCCAGCGCGTCGACGGTCTCGCGCACATCGTGCACGCGCAGGATGCGCGCGCCGCGCAGCGCCGCCGCGAGGGCGGCGGCCACGCTCGCCGACAGCCGCTCGCCGACGTCGCGCCCGGTGATGGCGCCCAGCGTGGATTTCCGCGACAGGCCGGCCAGCACCGGGAACCCGAGCTCGACGATGGCGTCGAGTCGCCGCAGCAGATCGAGATTATGCGCGACGGACTTGCCGAAGCCAAAGCCCGGATCGACGACGATCCGGTCGGCCTCGATGCCGGCGTCGCGGCAGGCCTGCGCCCGCGCGGCGAGAAATCGCCGCACGTCGGCGACCACGTCGACATAGTGCGGATCACGCTGCATCGTCCGCGGCTCGCCCTGCATGTGCATCAGGCACACCGCGGCGCCGCCCGCGGCGACCGCCTCGATCGCACCCGGCGCCGCGAGCGCGGTGACGTCGTTCACCATCGACGCGCCGGCGGCGATCGCAGCCCGCATCACCGCAGGCTTCATCGTGTCCACCGACACGACGGCCCCGTCGCCCGCCAGTGCCTCGACGACCGGAATCACGCGGCCGAGCTCGATGTCCTCGGCCACCGGTGCCGCGCCCGGGCGCGTCGACTCGCCGCCGACGTCGACGATGGCGGCACCGTCTTCGAGCAGGCGACGCGCATGGGCGATCGCCGTCCGATGATCGGTGCTTCCGTCGGCGGAGAACGAGTCGGCCGTCACGTTGACGATCCCCATCACGCAGGGCGAGGACAGGTCGATCCGGTGGCGGCCGCAGCGGAGGAGGGTCATCGGCTGTCTGCTTTGCGGATCGGGTGCAGCGGCCGCACAGGCGGCGGGAGAAACAAAAAGGAGGTGCACGTCGCCGTACACCTCCTCCGCACTGCGTCGTGCCGACCCTAGGCGGGATTGGCCGAGGGCGCTGCTTCGCCCGGGGGCACCGACGCGCCGGGCGGCGTGCCGGTCGCCGCCGACGACGACGCCTTCGGCGGCCGCGGCGGCTTGCCGGACATGATGTCGCCGATCTGGTCGGAGTCGATGGTCTCGAGCTCGAGCAGCGCCTTGGCCATCGCCTCGACCTTATCGCGGTTGTCCTCGATCAGCTTGCGCGCCAGGGCGTACTGCTGGTCGATGATGCCGCGGACCTCGGCATCGACCTTGCGCATGGTCTCTTCCGACATGTTGACCGTGCGCGTGATCGAGCGGCCGAGGAAGATCTCGCCTTCGTTGTCGCCATAGACCATCGGCCCCATCAGGTCGCTCATGCCGTAGCGCATCACCATGTCGCGCGCGATGTGCGTCGCCCGCTCGAAGTCGTTCGAGGCGCCGGTGGTCATCTGGTTCATGAACACCTCCTCGGCGATCCGCCCGCCGAACAGCACGGCGATGGTGTTGAGCATCCGCTCCTTGTCCATGCTGTAGCGGTCGCTCTCCGGAAGCTGCATGGTCACGCCCAGCGCACGGCCGCGCGGGATGATCGTGACCTTGTGCACGGGGTCGGTCTTGGGCAGCAGCATCGCGACGACCGCGTGACCGGACTCGTGGTAGGCGGTGTTGCGGCGCTCCTCCTCCGGCATCACGATCGACCGGCGCTCGGTGCCCATGATGATCTTGTCCTTGGCCCGCTCGAAATCGAGCATGTCGACCAGGCGCTTGCTCGCACGCGCGGCGAACAGTGCCGCCTCGTTCACGAGGTTGGCGAGATCCGCGCCGGAGAAGCCGGGGGTGCCGCGCGCGATGATGTCGGCCTTGACGTCCGGACCGAGCGGCACCTTGCGCATGTGGACGAGCAGGATCTGCTCGCGTCCGCGGATGTCGGGCAGGGGCACGACGACCTGGCGGTCGAAGCGGCCCGGCCGCAGCAGCGCCGGATCGAGGACGTCGGGGCGGTTGGTCGCGGCGATCACGATGACGCCCGCGCTCCCCTCGAACCCGTCCATCTCGACCAGCAGCTGGTTGAGCGTCTGCTCGCGCTCGTCGTTGCCGCCGCCCAGTCCCGCGCCGCGCTGGCGCCCCACGGCGTCGATCTCGTCGATGAAGACGATGCACGGCGCGTTCTTCTTCGCCTGCTCGAACATGTCGCGCACGCGCGCGGCGCCCACGCCGACGAACATCTCGACGAAATCGGAGCCCGAGATCGAGAAGAACGGCACCTTCGCCTCGCCGGCGATCGCCTTGGCGAGCAGCGTCTTGCCGGTGCCCGGCGAGCCGACCATCAGCACGCCGCGGGGGATGCGGCCGCCCAGCTTCTGGAACTTGGAGGGATCGCGCAGGAACTCGACCAGCTCGGCGACTTCCTCCTTGGCCTCGTCGCAGCCGGCGACGTCGGCGAAGGTGATCGTGTTGTTCGCCTCGTCGAGCATCCGCGCCTTGCTCTTGCCGAAGCTGAAGGCGCCGCCGCGCCCGCCGCCCTGCATCTGGCGCATGAAGAAGATCCACACGCCGATCAGGAGCAGCATCGGGAACCACGAGATGAAGATCTGCGCGAGGAAGCTCTGCTCCTCCTCGGGCTTGGCCTCGACCTTGACGCCGTCCTTGATCAGGTCGCCGACCATCCAGATGTCGCCGGGGCTGTAGGTGACGTAATGCTTCTTGTCCGTCGACACCCACTTGATCGTGCGTCCGTCGACGCTCGCCGACTCGACGCGCCCATCACGGGCCGACTGCATGAATTCGGAGTACGCGACGGTGTCCTTCGCGGCCTGGCGCGAATCGAATTGCTTGACGACCGTCAGGACGACCAGCCCGATCACCAGCCAGACGCCGATATTCTTCAAGAGGTTGTTCAAACCAAGCTCCTTCCGGCCGGCACGATGACCGGCGCTTGCCACGCAGCGGCGCGGCGCGAACTGCCTTGTGAAATCCCTGCCGCCATTTTAGCGTCGATTCGACACTCCGGGGACGATGACCGACGCAGCAATCGTGCCATTCCGGCGAGAATTATCCCTACTTGCGCCGATGTCTCCCGGAAGCGACACTCACCCGGCCTGCCGGCGGCCCTTGGCGACCACGTAATGCTCGCGGCTGCGATCGCGCGACGCCTTGGGCTTGCGCAGGTAAACCTTGGTGAAATGGCGCTCGACCTCGCGCTGGAACTCCGCAAGGCCCGAACCCTGGAACACCTTGACCACCATGTCGCCCCCCGGCCGCAGATGGGTGCACGCGAAATCCAGTGCAAGCTCCGCCAGATGGACGCTGCGCGCCTGGTCGGCGGAGTCGATGCCCGAGAGATTGGGGGACATGTCCGAAAGGACAAGGTCGACCGGGGCTCCGGCGAGCTTCTGCTCGATCGCCGCGATGCCCTCGTCCGACGCGAAATCGCCCTCGATCGGCTCGACTCCCGAGACCGGGGTGATCGGCAGGAGATCGATGGCGACGATGCGCCCCCTGGGTCCCAGACGCTCGCGCAGGACCTGCAGCCAGCTTCCGGGCGCGGCGCCGAGGTCGACGACGGTGATGCCGGGACGCAGCAGCCGGTCGCGCTCGTCCAGCTCCTGCAGCTTGAAGGCCGCACGCGAGCGATAGCCGCGCCGGTTTGCCTCGCGCACGTACGGGTCGCTGACGTGCTCGTGCATCCATGCCTTGCCGAAGCGGTGCTTCTTGCCCGAGGGATTGAGGGGGCCGCTCATGGGCGTGAACCGCGCCGCCGGCGGGGCGCCACGCCCGGATGCGAAGGGAGTCGATCGAACATCCGGGGATCGTAGCATCGCGGGCGCCCGGGCCCCCGTGCCTGCGCTCGAGCCGCCGCGGACGCCGCAGAGCGGGGACGTTAGAATCCGGCGATGGAAACCCTGACGCCCGCATTCCGGCGCGAATTGCGCGCCCGCGCCCATCACCTTCACGCGGTCGTGGCGATCGGACAGCACGGCCTGACGCCGGCGGTCCTGCACGAGATCGACCTCGCCCTCACCGCCCACGAGCTCATCAAGCTGCGCGTATTCAGCGACGACCGGGCCGCGCGCGAGGCGCTGCTCGCCCGCATCTGCGACGAGCTCTCCTGCGCCCCCGTCCAGCATCTGGGCAAGCTGCTGATCCTCTGGCGCAGGCGGGAGGAAGAGCCGGCGGTCGTGGCGCCACCCGCGAAGCGCCCGGCCAAGCCGGCGAGGCCGCACAAGAAACACGTCCCCGAGACGCGCGGCGCAGCGCCGAGGCAGCGCCTGCGCGGGGCACCTACCGCCG
>JBLMVY010000198.1:0-6831 GCA_050256935.1 Candidatus Levyibacteriota bacterium
ATCGACCACCCGTCGCTCTACGACCGGCCGGGCAGTCCCTATCAGGACGAGCGACGAGCGGACTGGCCCGACAATCCCCTGCGCTTCGGCCTGCTCTCCAAGGCGGCAGCGATGCTCTCCGCCGACGCGAGCCCGCTCGCCTGGAAGCCGGACGTCGTGCACTGCAACGACTGGCATGCGGCGATGTGCCCTGCCTACCTGCGTTCGCGCGGCCAGGCGGCGGGCAGCTGCCCGAGCGTGGTGACCATCCACAATCTCGCCCACCAGGGACTGTGTGCCTCCGAGTGGCTCGGTCGCATCGAGCTGCCGGGGGAGGATTTCACGCCTGACGGCTTCGAATTCCACGGCTGGATCTCGTTCCTCAAGGCCGGGCTCCAGTTCGCGGACGCGATCACGGCGGTGAGCCCGACCTATGCACGCGAGATCCAGACCGACGACGGGGGCGTCGGGCTCGGGGGCGTGCTGCGGGCACGGCAGGGCGCGCTCGTCGGCATCCTGAACGGGATCGACACCGGTGAATGGGACCCGGCACGCGATCCGCTGATCGCGCGGCGCTACGGCCGCGACTCCCTCGACCTCAAGCGCGCGAATGCGGCGGCGCTGCGGGCCGAGTTCGGGCTCGAGAATCGGCCCGCGGTGCCGCTGTTCGCGGTAGTGAGCCGCCTGGTCGCGCAAAAAGGCATCGATCTGGTCGCCGACATCGCCGGCCGGCTGGCTGCACTTCCGGCGCAGCTCGTGATGCTGGGCGAGGGCGAGCGCGAGCTCGAGCGGAGGCTGCTGGACCTCGCGGCAACGCATCCGCGCGAGATCGCCATGCGCGTGGGCTTCGATGCGGCGCTCGCGCACCGGATCGAAGCCGGGGCGGATGGCTTCCTGATGCCTTCGCGGTTCGAGCCCTGCGGCATGAACCAGATGTACAGCCAGCGCTACGGCACGCTGCCCATCGTGCGCCGGACCGGCGGACTCGCCGACACCGTCGTCGACTGCACGCCGCAGACCCTCGCCGACGGCAGCGCGACGGGGTTCGTCTTCGATGAGCCGGGCGCCGAACCGCTCTACGCGGCCTGCGCGCGGGCCGCCGAGGTGTTCCGCCGCGATCCGACGGCCTGGCGAAGGCTCCAGGTCGCCGCGATGGCGCGCGATTTCAGCTGGGAGGCTTCGGCGTCCCGCTACGCGGAACTCTATGAAGAACTGGCGCGACGCGCGGCATCGGCCCCGTCAGGCGCACTTGAGGAGCGAGACCATGGGTTTCAATGACGAAATGCAGGCGACCATCGAGCGCCTGGTGCAGCCGGGCAAGGGCATCCTGGCCGCCGACGAGAGCCTGCCCACGATTGGCAAGCGCTTCGCCGCCGTCGGCGTGGAATCGACGCCCGAGAACCGGCAGGCGTACCGGAGCATGCTGTTCAGCACGCCGGGTGTCGAGGCCTTCGTCAGCGGCGTCATCCTGTTCGAGGAAACGCTCGCCCAGCGGGACCCGGGCGGGACACCGTTGCCGGAGGTGCTCGTCCGCGTCGGCATCGTGCCGGGAATCAAGGTGGATCAGGGCAAGGTTCCCCTCGCGCATGCGCCGGGCGACGAGGTCACGCAAGGCCTCGATGGCCTCGCGGCACGCCTCAAGACCTATCGCGGACTGGGCGCCCGCTTCGCCAAGTGGCGCGAGGTCTACAAGATCGGGCCACGCAATCCCACGCCGCTGGGCGTGGAGGCCAATGCCGAGGTGCTGGCGCGCTATGCCGCGGTGTGCCAGGAGGAAGGCCTGGTGCCCATCGTCGAGCCCGAGGTGCTGATCGACGGCGACCATACGATGGAGCGCTGCGAGGAAGTGATCGACGAGGTGCTGCACGCGGTCTACCATGCGCTGCACCGGCATCGTGTCGTCTTCGAGCACACGCTGCTCAAGCCCAGCATGGTGCTGCCCGGCAAGGAGCGCAAGGCCAGGGCAACGCCCGACGAGGTCGCGCTGGCGACGCTGCGGGTGCTGAAGCGCAACGTACCTGCCGCGGTGCCGGGGATCAACTTCCTGTCGGGGGGGCAGGGACCCGAGGAAGCCACTGCGAACCTGAATGCGATGAACGCGCGATATCCGACGGCGCCATGGGCGCTGTCGTTCTCCTACGGCCGGGCGCTGCAGGACCACGCGATGAAAGCGTGGGCCGGCAATCCCGGCAATGCGGCGATCGCCCAGCGGGCGTTCTACCGGCGGGCGCGGCTCAACGGCCTGGCGCGACAGGGGACGTACGAGGAACGAATGGAAAGGGACGATTGACGCGATGGCCGAGCCGGTGCGCACGAACTACGTTCTGGAGGTCCGTCCGCGGATACCGCGGCGGCTGATCCGCCTGCGCGATCTCGCCGACAATCTCTGGTACACCTGGGACCGACCCACACGCTACCTGTTCGCCCAGCTGGACACGCGGCTGTGGGAGGCGGTCGGGCAGAGCCCGAAGGCGCTGCTCAATCGCGTCGACGAGCAGCGGCTCGTCGACGCGGAGGACGATCCGCTGTACATGGAGCGCTTCAACCGGGTGCTCCTCGCGTACGACGCCTACCACGGCGAGCCGCGCCGGCCGTCCACCGGCGAGGGCCTGGAGCAGCGTGACCTCGTCGCCTACTTCTGTGCCGAATTCGGCTTTCACGAAAGCCTGCCGATCTATTCCGGAGGCCTGGGCATCCTCGCCGGCGATCACTGCAAGGCCGCGAGCGACCTGCGGCTGCCGTTCGTCGGGGTCGGGCTGCTGTATCGGCAGGGCTATTTCTCCCAGACGATCGACAGCGACGGCAACCAGAACGCCGCGTACAACGACGCCGATTTCGACGACCTGCCGGTGATGCCGGTCATATCGGAAGAGGGGGCCGAGCTGCACGTGCGCGTCGATCTCGATTCGCGGGAGGTCGAGGTCAAGGTCTGGCAGGCGCAGATCGGTCACGTGATGATCTACCTGCTCGACACCGACCTCGATTCGAACGCCGATGCCGACCGGCGGATCACGCACCGGCTCTACGGGGGTGACCGCGCGACGCGCATCGAACAGGAGATCATCCTGGGCGTCGGCGGCGTGCGCGCGCTCGCGGCGATCGGGCTCAAGCCCGCCGTCTGGCACATCAACGAGGGTCATGCCGCGTTCCTCGTCCTGGAGCGGATTCGCCGGCGGATGGCGCAGGGGGCCGACCTCGGAAGCGCTCTCGAGCTGGTCGCGGCCAGCACCGTGTTCACCAGCCACACCGCGGTGCCCGCGGGTCACGACCGGTTCGACGCCGCGATGATCCAGCGCCATTTCGCCGACTTCCTGCGCGACACCGGGGTGACTGGCCCACAGCTGCTGGCGCTGGGGGGCGCGGACGGCGGTGCGGAGTTCGACATGACGACCCTCGCGGTGCGCGGGTCGCGCTTCCAGAATGGGGTCAGCCGCATCCACGGAGGGGTGACCGCGCGGATGCTGAAGGACCTGTGGCCGCAGATTCCCAGCGAGGAGAATCCGGTCAGGTCGATCACCAATGGCGTGCACACGCCGACGTTCCTCGCGCCGGAAATGCAGATGCTGTTCGACCGCTACATGGAGTTCGCGTCCGAGCCGCGCTATCTCGGCGCCAGTCTGCGGGCGGGGCTCGAGGCGATACCGGACCACCTGTTCTGGAGCGTGCGGCAGCAGCTGAAGGCGCAGTTGCTCCACCTCGTCCGGCATCGCGTGCGGATCCAGCACTTCCGCAACCACGGCAGCGAATCGCATCTCGACCGGCTGCTCAAGTGGGTCGATCCCGCCAATCCCGGCATCCTGACGATCGGATTCGGCCGCCGCTTCGCCCAGTACAAGCGCGCCACGCTGCTGTTCGACGACCTCGACCGGCTGGCGGAGATCGTGTCGGACGCGGAGCGTCCGATCGTGTTCCTGTTCGCCGGCAAGGCGCATCCGGCCGACGGTCCGGGGATCGACGCGATGCGCCGCGTGCAGGAGGTCGCACGCATGCCGAGGTTCGAAGGGCGGATACTGCTGATCGAGGGCTACGACCTGCGCCTGTCGCGGCGGATGGTCTGCGGCACCGATGTCTGGCTCAACAATCCCGTGTATCCGCTCGAGGCCTCGGGGACCTCCGGCATGAAGGCGGGCATCAACGGCGTGATCAACCTGTCGGTTCTCGATGGCTGGTGGGGGGAGGGGCACGACGGCGACAACGGCTGGGCGATCAAGCCCGCGTCGACGCGCCTCGATCCGCAGCAGCGCGATCACGAAGAGGCGCGCACCCTCTACGAGATCCTGCAGGATCAGGTGATCCCCCTCTACTACGCCCGAGGCACGATGGGCCACTCGCCGGGGTGGATCGCCATGGCCAAGCGTTCCATCGCGAGCGTGCTGCCGCGCTTCAATGCCGGACGCATGATCGGCGAGTACGTCTCCGACTGTTACGGCCCGGCCGCGCAGCTCGGACGCCGCTATGCCGAGGATGGCGCTGCGCTCGCCGGCCTGGTCGCCGCGTGGAAGGCGCGCGTCCGTGACGCGTGGCCGGGCGTGGCCATGCGCCGGCTCGACACGCCCGTGCGGCGCATTCGCTACGGGGAGAGCCTGCCGCTGCGGGTAGGCGTCAGCCTCAATGGCCTCGCGCCCAACGACATCGCCGTCGAAGCCGTGATGACGCGCCGGATCGGCGCCGATGGCGACGACGATCGCTGCGTCTACCCCCTCGTGGCCGCCGGTCCGGCGGGCGACGGCGGCGAGCAGGTCTATGCGTTCGACCTGTCGCCCGAGCTCTGCGGGCGCCTCGACTATGCGATTCGCGCCTACCCCTGGCACGAAGCGCTTGCCCACCGATTCGAGATGGGACTGATGGTCTGGGCGTGATCCTGGCAGGCGACATCGGGGGCACGACGACGCGGCTCGCCTGGTTCGAGTCCGTCGGCGGACGGCTGCAGCGGACCCTCGTCGGCGACTATCGCAGTCGCGACTACCCCGGGCTCGGCGCCATCGTGCGCGATTTCGTCGGCGCGCAGCGTGATCCCCTCGACCGTGCCGCCTTCGGCATTGCCGGTCCCGTCCGCGCCGGACGCGTGGTGACGACGAACCTCCCATGGACCGTCGACGCCGGCGAGCTCGCGGCGGTGCTGGGCGTCGATGCGGTGTCGCTGCTCAACGATGTCGAAGCCAATGCCTACGGTATCGCCGCCCTGCAACCCGGCGACTTCGCCGTGCTCAACGCCGGGGACGCGGACCCCCGGGGAAACATCGCGGTGATCGCCGCCGGAACCGGGCTCGGCGAGGCCGGAGCGATCCGCGACGGCCAGCGCCTGCTGCCATTCGCGTGCGAAGGCGGGCACGCTGATTTCGCGCCGCGTGATCCGCTGGAGATGGAACTGCTCGAATATCTGCGGGTGCGCCACGGGCATGTCAGCTGGGAGCGCGTCGTGTCGGGTCCCGGGCTGTGCAACATCTATGCGTTCCTGCGCGACTCCGGCCGCGGCACCGAGCTGGCCTGGGTCCGCGAGCGCATCGAGGAGGGCGACGGGGCGGCGGCGATCGCGCGCGCCGCGATCGCCGGCCGGTGCGAACTGTGCGGCCAGGCCCTCGATCGCCTGGTCTCGCTCTACGCGGCGGAGGCGGGCAACCTCGCGCTCAAGGTCATGGCGACGGCCGGGGTCTATCTGGGCGGCGGGGTCGCGCCGAAGATCCTCGATGCGCTGAACGGTCCCGCGTTCATGCGCTCGTTCTCGGCCAAGGGGCGGATGCGCGCCTTGCTCGAGGCGATGCCGGTGCGAGTCGTCCTCAACGACGACGCGGCGCTGCTCGGAGCAGCCCGCTACGCGGCGCTGACGGCGGGGCTCGCCGATCCCGTCGTTGTCGCCGCTGCGGCGCCGGAGCGGCGCGAAGACGCATAGGGTCCGCCCGCTCGCCCGCGGTCACTGCTGCTTGCTGCCCTTGATGTTCCCGGCGACGCCGCCGACGACGGCGCCGACGGCGGCACCGGTCCAGCCGCTGCCCCCGGAGATGGCTGCGATGCCCGCCCCGGCCGCGGCGCCGATTGCGGCGCCGCTCACCGTTCCCTGCTGCTGCGGTGTCATCGTCGTACATCCGATCACGGACGTCGCTGCCACCAGCGCGACAATCGCTCCGACTCGTTTCATGGCGAGCTTCTCCCTATCTGGATTTCTGAAGCCCTGGCACGACCATCTCGAACCAGAGGGTTTCGATGACGGGCCGCTGCAACTGATCCGGGTGCGCGGCGTACCAGCGGTTGAGGGTCTCGCGCACGCTGTCGAGGGTCTGGCCTTTCAGTCCCCTCACCAAGCGCGGCACGATGCTCTGGGTGTCGGGTGGCGGACTGGTCCCGGCATATGCCGTTTCGATCTGAGCGATATTGGCGATGCCGACGAGATAGGCCTTCTTCATGTCTTCCGACGACTTGGTCCATTGGTCGCCGGTGATCAGCGGAACCTCGTCTGCGCGGGCCATGCCGGCCGCCGCCACCAGCAACATCGTGCACGCCAGGAAGATCAGGCTGCGCAACTGCAGTTTCATCGTCATCACGTTCTCCTCGCGCATCCGAGTCAGGCCCGCGGCACCATCGACCACCGCCGCGCTCGCTCGAATCATCCGACGGAGTCTAGGGCGGCCTGCGCTCGTCGCGTTGACCCAAGTCAATTGCGGTATCGATTTCGCGCTGAAGCTGCGCAGGCACGGTCTCAGCGGCTCTTGAGGTACCTCGCGTCGTCGAAGGTAATGATCCACTGCGGTCGATAGACGACCAGGATGGTGACGACCATGCCGGTCAGCATGGCCTCGCCCCATGCGAGAAAGAGCAGGTAGGGCACGTATTCGTCGAACACCAGCGAGGCCGGCA
>JBLMVY010000199.1:0-8244 GCA_050256935.1 Candidatus Levyibacteriota bacterium
TGTCGGTGATCTCGGCGTTCTCGCCGACCAGCCGGAACAGGCGCTCCATGTCGGCCAGCGCCTGCTTGATCTCGCGATAGAGCACGCCCAGGAAATTGAGCGGGATGTAGAGCTGGATCATGAAGGCGTTGACCAGCACCAGGTCGCCGATGGTCATCGTACCGCCGACCACGCCCACCGTCGCGCGCCACATGATCAGGGCCACCGCGACCGCGATGATCGCGCTCTGCCCGATGTTCAGCGCCGACAGCGAGGTCTGGCTCTTGACCGCCGCCTTCTCCCAGCGCTGCAGGCTCTCGTCGTAGCGCTGCGCTTCCCATTCCTCGTTGCCGAAGTACTTGACCGTCTCGTAGTTCAGCAGGCTGTCGATCGCCCGCGTGTTGGCCTTGGAGTCGAGCTCGTTCATCGTGCGCCGGAAATGCGTGCGCCACTCGGTGATGGTCACCGTGAAGGCGATGTAGAGCGCGAGCGCCGTGGCGGTGATCGCCATGAACGACCAGTCGTAGCGCGCGATCAGGATGCCCGAGACCAGGGCGATCTCGACCAGCGTCGGCAGGATCGAGAACAGCGTGTAGCTGATCAGGGTCGAGATGCCGCGCTGTCCGCGCTCGACGTCGCGGGTGAGGCCGCCCGTCTGCCGCGCGAGATGGAAGCGCAGCGACAGCGCGTGCAGGTGGCGGAACACCGTCAGCCCGATCCTGCGCACCGCGCGCTGCGTGACCTTGGCGAACAGGAACTCGCGCAGCTCGGTGAACAGCGTCGTCGACAGCCGCAGCAGCGCATAGACGACCAGCAGCGCCAGCGGGACCGCGAGCATCGCCGTGCGCTGGTCGAGGCTGTCGACGATGTGCTTCATCACCAGCGGCACGCCGACGTTGGCGAGCTTGGCCAGCACCAGGCAGGCCAGCGCGGCGAGCACGCGCCCCTTGTAGTCCCACAGGTAGGGCAGCAGCGTGCGGATCGTCTGCCAGTCGCTGCGGCCGGCGCGCGGGATCGCGTCGTTGGCGGGCAGCGGCAGCGCGGAGGAGGAATGGCGACGCATGGCTCGCGAGTGAACGGGATCAGTGACTGCAGTCAGCAGATGGCGTCAGGGCTGCAATGTCCGGACTCCGGCGGCGGCGCCATCGGGACCGAATCCGAATGGTACGGCTCCGGCCCGATCTGCTCCGGCCCCGTCTGCCCGATTCAGCGCCGCGGCCATCCGCCCCGCCACCATTCGTCGCCGCCGTAGCGCAGGACGCCCATGGCGACGCGGACCACGCCGTAGGCGATCCACGACAGCCCCTTGGCGAAGCGCGAGCGCTGCAGCCAGTCCTGCGGCGGTACCGGCCGCGCCCCGGTCTCGATCATGTTCACCAGCTCGGCGCGCAGCTCGTGGGCGAAGACCTGGTCGCGCACGAACACGTTGGCTTCGCGCGCCATCAGGAACGAATAGGGGTCGATGTTCGACGAGCCGACCGTCGCCCAGCGCGTGTCCACCACGGCGACCTTGGCGTGCAGGAACGAGCGGTGGTATTCCTGGATCGCGACGCCCGCGGTCAGCAGCTGACCGTACAGCGCCCGCGATGCCCAGTGCAGCAGCTTGAATTCGACGCGGGCCTGCAGCAGCAGCGTCACGTGCACCCCGCGCTGCGCCGCCGCGATCAGCGCGCGCCGGAAGCGCACGCCGGGAAAGAAATAGGCGGTGGCGATGATGATCTCGAAGCGCGCCGTGCGCAGCCCCGCGAGGTACGCGCGCTCGATGTCGCGGCGATGCCTCAGGTTGTCGCGGATGGTGAACTTCGCCTTCTGCGTGCCCGCCGGGTGGCCCCGCGGCGCGTCGGCGAACATCGGGACGTCGGACACGCGCAGCTGCGACATCTCGACGATCGCCCACACCCGCTGCATCGTCTGCACGATCGGCGCGAGCACCCGCCCGCGCACGCAGACGGCGAAGTCGACGCGCGGCGGCTTGTGCCCGGGCGTGTTCATGTCGTCGATGATGTTGATGCCGCCGACGAAGGCGATGCGGCCGTCGACGTGGCACAGCTTGCGGTGCAGGCGCCGCAGCCGGTGCGACCGGAATTGCCACGGCGCGATCTCCGGCCGGTACTTGAGGACGTCGACGCCGCCGCCCACCATGCGCTTCTCGAGCCCCTCGGTCAGGTAGTGGCGCGCGCCCCAGCCGTCGACCAGCAGGCGCACCGCCACACCCCGGGCCGCCGCCGCGATCAGCGCGTCGGCGATCCTGCGTCCCGCCGCATCGTCGGCGAAGATGTAGGTCTCGAGCCAGATCTCGCGCTCGGCCGCGGCGATCGCCTCGAGCAGCGCCGGGAAGTACTCGGCTCCGTTGCGCAGCAGGGTGACGGCGTTCCCCGCCGTGTAGCGATTCATCGCGAAGCCGCCGTGGCGCACGGTCAGTGCTTGCGCCGGTCTGCAAGCTCGAAGGTCGCCGCGAGCGCGGCGTGATCGGACATCCGCGCGCCCGCGGTGACGTAGTGGACCTTGGCGTCGACGACGTTCAGCCCGCGCGCATAGATGCGGTCGAGCCGGAACACCGGCAGCAGCGACGGATAGGTGCGCGCCGGGCGGCCGGTGACTTCCTCGAACACCTCGACCAGGTTCAGCGCCTCGGTCAGCGTCCTGTCGCCCTTGCGGCGCCAGTCGTTGAAATCCCCGGCGATGATCAGGGGCGCCGAGCGCGGCACCGTGGCCTCGATCCGGTCGACCAGCGCGCGGATCTGGAATTGCCGGCCGCGCTCGAAGAGCCCCAGGTGGACGTTGATGCAATGCAGGGGGGGCCGGCCCTCGCCCAGCGAGATCTCGCAGTGCAGCAGGCCGCGACTCTCGAACAGGTGCGCGGAGATGTCGAGGTTCTCCTGCGACAGCATGCGAAACCGCGACAGCAGCGCATTGCCGTGGTGGCCGTGCGGGTAGACGGCGTTCTTGCCGTACGCGACCTCGTGCCAGTAGGCGTCGGCGATGAACTCGTGCTGCGGGCTGCCGGGCCACTCGCTGTAGCGGTACGCATGCCGTTCGTGGGTGTGCAGCACTTCCTGCAGGAAGACGATGTCGGCGTCGAGCCCGCGCAGCCGCTCGCGCAGCTCGTGGATCACCACCCGCCGCTTGAGCTGCGAGAAGCCCTTGTGGATGTTGTAGGTCGCGACAGTGAAACGGGTCAGCGCAGCTTCGGGCATGGTGGTGTCAATGGTACCGCGCCGGTGTGCATGCGGCGCGGCCCTGCCCGCCATCAGATCGGGTCCGGCGCCGCGGAATCAAGTGGCGCCGGCCGCGCCTCCCGGGCTTTCAGGGCTGGCGGGCGAGCTCCACGCGGCGGTTGCGCGCGCGGCCCTCGAGCGTGTCGTTGCTGTCCTTCGGCTGCGACGCGCCGAAGCCGGCGGTCGAAAGCCGCCCGCCGTCGATGCCGAAGCGCCCGACCAGGGCACCCTTCACGGCGGTCGCGCGCCGCCGCGACAGCTCGACATTGTATTGCGCGTCCCCGACGGCGTCCGTGTGGCCCGCGATGCGCAGCTTCCAGTCCGGATGCCGGCGCAGGACGTCGGCGATCGCCTGCAGCGCCGCATCCGACTCGCTGCGGATGGCGTCGCTGCCGAACGTGAAGTAGATCGCGTAGACGTCGGCCTTGCCCGAGTCCGCGAGCGCCGTCTCGAGCGCGCGCTCGGGCGCGGCGGCGACGCCGGCGGCGCAGCCGAATGCGATCTTGGTGACCCGCAGCACCTCGCGCGCCCCCGCCGGCTTCGCGGGATCGATGCCGATGCGAAAGGCCAGCGCCAGCGGATTGGCCTCGTCGTCGAGGAAATAGAACTCGACCTTGTCGCCGAGGAAGCTGCCGCGCGCATGGACGGCCGGCAGGTCGGCCGGCTCGCCGTTCACCAGCACGCGCAGCCGCGCCGGCGTGGGATCGACGCGCTGCAGCCGTCCGCTGGTGACGTAGTCGTACACGTTGGGGCGCTTGCGGCGATCGGCGCCCAGCTCGACGCCGGGATAGGCATTCGAAATGCCGAACGCGGCCTCGCCCTTGCGCTTCAGGTCGCGCAGCACCGCCGCCGAGGCGCCGATGGCGGTCGACCCCGGGATGGTCTCGGTCACCTTGTCGAGATACGTCTGCCAGTACAGTCGCGCCGATTCCAGGTCGGCCGCCAGCACCGTCCGGTACAACTCCGATCTCTTCAGTGTCGGCTTGGTCTCGAAGAGATCCTCGCTCATCGTCTCCGACGAGTACTTGATGCGCAGCCGGGTACTGTCGAGCGACTCGACCGTCTTGATCGATTCGTAATCGCCGTCGCGTGCGCTGACCGCCGTCACGATGGTCAGGCCCTGGCACAGCGGGATCGCGGGCGAAGTCGCTGCCGGCGCCTGCGCCGCCGCGCCGGAACAGGCGAAGAACGCCGCAGCCATCACCGCGAGCGCGACGCCGCGCAAGCCGGCCCGCAGTGACGGCTCGGCGCGCCTGCCGACCTTCGCCTCTTCCTGCGTGCCGGCTCGCGCGCTCACGAGCCCGTCACGTTCTCGCACAGCGCGGTGCCGCGCGGCTCGATCTCGGTCGCCTTCTTCTCGAACACGATCTTCTCCGCCTTGCCGGCGGACTGGCCGAACGCGGTGGCCGAGGCGCCGACCTTGGCGGACAGGCCGAGATCGGAGCGGGTGCAAGGCGTGATCGCCGACATGCCGGAGACGCTCATCGACGAGGTGGTGACGAACTCGAAGTACGCCGCGGCGTCGGATTTCAGCGCCATCTCGGTCGCCTTGCCGAGGCTCATGGATCCCATCGGCGCGGCGTGGAAACGCTGGTACTGCTCCGGCGTCAGCACGCGCTTCGCCAGCCGGTCGGCTACGAGATCCACCTTCTCCGCCGCGGACTTGATGTCCTCCATCTTGAACAGGTTCTTCAGCCCGAAGCTGAGCTCGATCCGGGGGGCGGCGAAGGCCACCACCATGCCCATCGGGGCGAGCGCGGAGATGTTCTGGTGCTCGAGCAGCTTGATGTCACCCGAAACCTGCCCGTCCGCGTCGATCGTGCCCTGCTTGGCGACGAAGTGCTGGTAGCCGTCGTAGGTGATCCGGAACGCGCCGTGGCTGTACTCCTTGCCCCCGGTGATCACGGGATTGACGATCACCGCCGCGCTGATCTCCAGGAACAGCGGCAGGCCGTCGAGCAGCGGCGCGAGCGGGATGCTCACCGCCGCCGGCAGCTTGACCCGGGCGCTTTCGGTGAGCCCGCCCGGAGAGTCCTTGGCCACCGACCAGGTCACGTTCATCAGGCCGTTGACCTTGCGCAGCCCCGCCTCCAGCCGCTGGGTGGCGCTTTGCTCGACGTCGATCGCCGAGTCGAAATCGAAATCGGCAAGGTAGCCATCGCCCTTGACCACGGCCTTGAAGCCGCCGACGTCCTTGGTCATGGTCAGCGTGAGGTTCACGCGGCCGCCCTGCGGCTCGGCGGCGAACGCGACGTCCCATCCGTCGGTGGCGGCCTTGACGATGCTGCCCGCGGCCTTCTTCGCGGCATCCGTGCGGCCCGCGCTCTCGGCCGCCTGGCGGCGGACGTCGGCGGGTCCCTGGGCGTGCGCCGTGCCGACCACGAGGTCGCCCAGTGCGGCGAGCAGGGGCGAACCGTTGGCCGCGCGATGACCGCCCGCGACGGGCGCGAATTTCGTCGAGCCCTGCACCCGGATCGAGCCCTGCTCGATCACCTCACCCAGCGTGGCCGGTGCGGTGAGGACCACGATGCCCTCCGGCGTGCTCTCGCTGGCCAGCACCTTGCGCGCGATCAGGTTCTTGACCACCAGCACGTCGCCGGCGACGAGGGCCGAAGCCGCCGGATCGCCCGGGGCGAACAGCAAGGCCGCACCCGTGGAATCGGTCGCGACCAGGCTGCGTCGCCCCTGCGCCTCTTCCATGACGCGCACCCGCGGCGCGTACTTGACGCGGGCCGAGCCGGTCCCTTCCAGATGCGGCGCGGACGCCTCGCGCGGCGCGGCGTCGTTGCCGCATCCCACCACCGCCAGTGCGGCGAGGGCGATCAGCCTGAGCGCTCGCGTGCCCATGCGTCTAGCGTGCCGGCGGCACGAAGCGGAACGCGACGTCCTCGAGCGGCGGATCGGCCACCGGCTCGAACGAGATGGTCTTGCGGCTGACGATCCTGCCTTCCGACGCATCCTCGAGGATGCGCCGCACCAGCAGCGTCTTGGCATCGATCCACACCGTCGTGTTCCGGACGTTGGTCGTGCGACCGGTTGCGCCGTAGACCGAGCGCGCCACCCCGACGATCTTGTGGCACGGGTGACCGGCGACGACTTCGGTGCCGCCGTCGGCCGCGTCGCCGAGCTCGGTGAGCGTGCCCGTGAGGCCTGCCTGCGAGAACAGCCAGGGCGCGATGGCGGTCAGCGCGCCGTAGGTCGTGACGCTGCCGGTGGTGAACGCCGACGCCCCCTGCCCCTTCGGATAGGTCGAGGTGCCGCCGGTCGCCTTCCACCAGGTGCGGAAAACCTGCTCGTCGCTCCATACCTCGTAGCGATCGGCCTGGTTCGCTTTGGTGAAATCGAAGCGGAACAGCCTCGGCGCCCGATACCAGGTCCGGAACGCATGCTGCTCGCGGCTGGGCGTCGGCGCGTTGCCGAACTCGACCACGACGGTGCCGGTATCCGAATACGCATGCAGGCCGGCGTAGACCGCACGGCTGCGCGCGAGCACGTCGGCGGCGCCGGCAGAGGCTCCTGCCGACCATGCGATGGCGAGCAGAAGCGCGGCGGTGCGGGCGAGGCTCGCGATCGTCGTCCGGGACGGCGCAGTGTCCGTCGCCGTCGTCGCAATGGCAGGTCCCATGATGTCCCCTGGCGATTCAGTTCGGAAATCGGCGCGGCGGCTCGACCGCGCCCCGCGACCGCAGCGCGCGCGCGACGTCCGGCAGGGGCGCGCCCTCGGCGAGCGCCAGCGCGTTCTTGCCGTCGCGATCGCGTGCATCGGGATTGGCGCCGGCCTCGATCAGCGCGAGCGCCGCGTTGCCCTTGAGGTGGCGAAGCGCGTAGATCAGCGGCGGCACCTGATAGCGCTGCAGGGCGGTGGTCGAGCGCGTGAGGGTGAGCGGCGCGGCGCTGCTGTTGGGGTCGGCGCCTTCGGCGACCAACCGGCGAACGGCCGTCGCGTCGTCGGCCGCGACCGCATCGTAGAGCTTGCTGTTGCCGGGAAAGATCTCGGCGCTGAACAGCCACGCGGCAAAGCCCGCGACCACGAGCAGCCAGGCGAGCGCGCGCTTCAACGGGCTCGGTGGCGCCGGGGGTGCCATGTCATGTGCTCCCTGTCGTGCCCGCCGTGAGCGTCACCGCGCCGGGGGTTCTGGTCTCGAGGGACAACCGTGCTTCACTCGTCAACGAGTGGCCACAGACACTACGCATCTGCGATCGGGTCGTCAATGACCGTCGGCCGCGGGTGCAACATGGCGAGGGCGATGGGGCGAGCTCGATGGGACGGGGGCGATGGGGCGAGCTCGATGGGACGAGGGCGATGGGCCGAGAGCGACGCTGACCCGGGCTCGAGCCACGGCTTTCGGTTCCCGTTAGATGGCCGTTAGATCCACGGGTGAATACTTGGTCCCATGGCAGCGGCCGCCCGTGCCGCCCGATCGCGAGGTGGGGAGCGATGGAGAGCTTCATCGTACGGATCTACCGCGCCGCAGGCAGCGACGGCGACGCGGCGTCGGGCACGGTCGAGCGCGTCGGGTCCGGGGAGCGCAACGGGTTCTCCGGGAGGGAGCAGCTGGTCGAGTTGCTGCTCGGGCGTCCGAAACGGGATGACGAGGCGGCGCCGGGTGCGCGAAGACGACGCCCCGAATGACGACCGGGAAGAGAGGACGATCAGGGCCGTGCTTCGATGCCATCCGCGTCGGCGTCGCGCACGCAATTCCAGGGAGGGCAGGATGCGATCGGTTGCAGCGCGTGTTTGGATTCCGAGGCTTGCGGCCGTGGTCGGCGCCGCACTGCTCGCGCCGCAGGCTTGGGGCGACTGCAAGCCGGTGCTCTCGGCCATGGAGAAGATCGCCCACCAGCCTCGCGTCGGCATGTACGAGGTCGACGACAGGAAGGCGGCGCCGGCCATCGGAGAGGGAACCGTCATTCGCGTCGGGAACCAGCGCTGGATGACCATGGACGGCACGAAATTCATGCACGAGAGCGTGGCGTTTCCGGACCTCGCGTCCTATCGCGGATTCGTCGAATTCGACGGCAAGGGCGCGATGCAGTGCGAAAGCCT
>JBLMVY010000200.1:0-8034 GCA_050256935.1 Candidatus Levyibacteriota bacterium
CCCGCGGCCCCTACCCGACGATGTACCGCGGCCGCCTGTGGACGATGCGCCAGATCGCCGGGTTCGGCACGGCCGAGGACACCAACCGGCGCTTCAAGTACCTGATCTCCCAGGGCCAGACGGGGCTGTCCACCGACTTCGACATGCCGACGCTGATGGGCTACGACAGCGACCATCCGATGAGCGAAGGGGAGGTCGGTCGCGAGGGCGTGGCCATCGACACCCTTGCCGACATGGAGCACCTGTTCGACGGCATCGACCTCACGACGACATCGGTGTCGATGACGATCAATCCCAGCGCATGGATCCTGCTGGCGATGTACGTCGCGCTGGCGCAGAAGCGCGGCTACGACCTCAACCGGCTGTCGGGGACCATCCAGGCCGACATCCTCAAGGAATACCAGGCGCAGAAGGAATGGGCGTTCCCCGTCGCCCCCTCGGTGCGCATCGTCCGCGACTGCATCACCTATTGCGCGCGCAACATGAAGCGCTACAACCCGATCAACGTCTCGGGGTACCACATCTCCGAGGCCGGCGGCTCGCCGCTGGACGAGGTGGCATTCACGATGTGCAACCTGATCACCTACGTCGAGGAGGTGACCAGGACCGGGATGCACGTCGACGAGTTCGCGCCGCGGCTCGCGTTCTTCTACGTCTGCCAGGCCGACTTCTTCGAGGAGATCGCGAAGTTCCGCGCGGTGCGGCGCGTCTACGCCAAGATCATGCGCGAGCGCTTCGGCGCGCAGAACCCGGAGTCGATGCGGCTGCGCTTCCACTGCCAGACCGCGGCCGCGTCGCTGACCAAGCCGCAGTACCAGATCAACGTCGTGCGCACCGGGCTGCAGGCGCTCGCCGCCGTCCTGGGCGGGGCCCAGAGCCTGCACACCAACGGCATGGACGAGGCTTTTGCGATCCCGACCGAGCAGGCGATGAAGATCGCGCTGCGCACCCAGCAGATCGTCGCCGAGGAGAGCGGGGTGGCGAACGTCGTCGATCCTCTGGGCGGGTCGTATTTCGTCGAGAGCCTGACGACCCAGTACGAGCGCGCGATCTTCGGCGTGATCGACGAGGTCGACCGCCACGGCGGCACGATCAAGCTGACGCAGGAGGGCTGGTTCCAGCGCCGCATCGCCGACTTCGCCTACGAGACCGCATTGAAGAAGGCCAACGGCGAGAAGCCGGTGATCGGCGTCAACAAGTACGTCGATCCGGAGGAGAAGTTCGACATCGAGCTGCACCCCTACGACGCGTCGACCGCCGAGCGCCAGATCGCGCGCCTCCACCGCGTCCGCCGCGAGCGCGACGAGGCCAGGGTGCAGGCGCTGCTCGGGCGCCTGGTCGAGGTGGCGAGGAACGAGAGCGAGAACATCATGCCGGTCACGATCGAGCTCGTCGCCGCGGGCGCGACCATGGGCGACATCGTCGAGAAGCTGAAGGGCCTGTGGGGAACCTACCGCGAAACTCCGGTGTTCTGACGCGGAGCCGGCGATGAGCGGACCGCGCAGCGTTGCCGGATGGGTCGCCCGCTTCGTCGCCGCGCGCGGCCCGGCGCGGGTGTTCGGGCTGCAGGGGGGCCACATCCAGCCGATCTGGGACGAGCTCGGACGCGCGGGGGTGCCGATCGTCGACGTGCGCCACGAAGGCGCGGCCGTGCACATGGCGGCGGCCCATGCGCTGCTGACCGGCGAGCCGGGCGTGGCGCTGGTCACCTCGGGCCCCGGGATCACCAACTGCGTGACCTCGGTCGCCAATGCCGACCTCGAGCGCGCGCCGGTGCTGGTCATCGGCGGATGCCCGCCCGCGCGCCAGGACCGGATGGGCCCGCTGCAGGGAACGCCCCATGTCGACATCCTGCGGCCGGTGACGCGCAGTGCGCGCACGCTGCGCACCGCCGAGCACGTCGTCCGCGAGCTCGACGCGGCCCTCGCCAGCGCGCAAGGGGCGGACGGCCTCCCGGGGCCGGCCTACGTCGAGATCCCCACCGACGTGCTGCGCGCGAGGATCGCCGACGCCGCCGTCCTGCCCGAGTACCTGCTGCGCCGTCCCCCGCCGCGCTCGCTGCCCGATCCCGACGCGATCGGGCGCGCCGCGGAGCTCCTCTGCCGGGCGCGGCGACCGCTGCTGATCAGCGGCCGCGGCGCGAGCGGCGCGGGTGCGGGGCTCGCGGCCCTGCTCGATGCGAGCGGCGCCGTGTACCTGGACACCCAGGAATCGCGCGGCATTCTGCCCGCCGGCCATCCGGCGCAGGTCGGCGCGATGCGCGGCGCGGCGATGCGCGATGCCGACCTCGTGCTGACGGTCGGGCGCAAGCTCGACTATCAGCTGGGTTACGGGTCGCCTGCCGCATTTCCCAATGCACGCTTCCTGCGCATCGCCGCGCACGCCGCCGAGCGCGACGACAACCGCCCGGGCGAGCTCGCGATCGCCGGTGACGTCGCGGCGGCGCTGACGCAGCTCGCTGCGGCGCTCCGGGGACGCTCGCGGGCGCTCGACGTCGAATGGGGCGACGCCCTGCGCGCAAGCCACGCCGAGCGCTCGCGGCGCCACGCCGCGGCGCTCGCCGGGGCGGCCGCGGGCACCGACGGGCGGATGCATCCGAACCGGATCTTCGCGGCGCTGTCGCAACTGCTGCCGGAGGATGCGATCGGCATCGCGGACGGCGGCGACATCCTGAGCTTCGCACGCCTGTCGCTTTCGACCGGCAGCTATCTCGACGCCGGCGCCTTCGGCTGCCTCGGCGTGGGCGTTCCCTATGCGAATGCAGCGGCGCTGGCGTTTCCCGACCGCCGCGTCGTGGCCGTCTGCGGCGACGGCGCATTCGGCCTGCACGCGATGGAGATCGACACCGCGGCCCGCCACGGCTGCAAGGCGGTGTTCGTCATCGCGAACAACGCGGCCTGGAACATCGAGCGCGTCGACCAAGAGCTCAATTACGGCGGACGCGTCCTGGGCACGCTGCTCGGCGACTCGGACTACGCGGCGATGGCACGCGCGTTCGGGCTGCACGCCGAGCGCGTCGCCGATCCCGCGGCGCTCGCGCCCGCGCTGGCGCGGGCCTTCGACCATGCACCGGCGCTCGTCGACGTCGCGGTCACCCGCGACACGGTGTCCTCCGACCTCGAGAAGGGCTTGAGCATCGTTCCGGACTGGCAGCCGCTGACCGCATGGGACAATGCGGAGCGCGCGCGCTACGACCAGGGTTGACGCGCGCATCCTGCCGCAGCCGCGTGCGGATTCACGATCCAGGACCGCAAGACGCATCACTCCAAGGCGTATCAATGCAAGGCGCATGACCCAGGGCCTGATCCTCGACTACCTGCAGCATTCACCCGCCATCGGTCGCGACGCCGACCTCGCGGCCCGCGGCGCGATCATCGGCCGGTCGACGGTTGGCGCGCACCCGGTGCTCGCCGAGTACGCGACCCTGCGCGCCGACGGCGAATCGATCCGCGTCGGCGCGAACGCATGGTTCGGCGAGCATGCGACGGTCCACATCGCCGACAGCCTGCTGGGCGCGGTGATCGGCAACGACGTCACCGTCGGGCGTTACGGCCTGGTCCACGCCTGCGCGCTGGGCGACGGCGTCGTCGTCGGCGAGTCGGCGGTGGTCATGGACGGCGCGACCGTCGGCCCCGGCGCGCTGATCGCGGCGGACAGCGTCGTGCCGCCGCGCAAGGCGCTGCCGGGGGGCTTCGTCTACGCCGGCCATCCGGCGAAGCCGGTGCGCGCGATCGAGCCGGGCGAGCTTGCGGGGATCGCGCGCGACCTGCGCGCAGGCGTGGTCGCGCCGCTGCTCGCCTCGACCCGGCTGCCGGGATGTCCCGGAATCGTGTCGCGCGTGCCCGAAGGCCCGGGTCCGTTGCGTCCGCAGGACGGACGATCGCCGACGATCGCGCGCGCCTACATCGCGCCCACGTCGATCGTCGCCGGCGCCATCGAGGTCGCCGACGATTCCAGCGTGTTCTTCGGCTGTGCGCTGGCGGCCGGCGACGGGAGGATCGTCATCGGCGAGCGCAGCAACGTCCAGGACAACTCGATCCTCGCGACCGATCGCCGGCGCGGCGACCTGGTGCTGGGCGCAGGGGTCACCATCGGGCACAACGTCGAGATGGGCTCGGCGATCGTCGGCGACGGGGTGCTGATCGGCATGGGTGCGCGCCTGGGCGACGAGGTCGTCGTCGAAGCCGGCGCCTGCATTGCGGCAGGCGCGTGGGTCGAGCCGGGGACCGTCGTGCCGGCGGGCTGGATCTGGGCCGGGCGCCCGGCGCGCGCCTTCCGCGAGATCAAGGATGCCGAGCGGCGCGAGTTCGCGCGCGCGGCCGAGGTCTACGTCCGCTACGCGAACGCGTATCGCTAGCCCGGGGCTTCCGCCGCGGTCGGCAGCGCGACCTGCACGTTGACCGCCGCATGCTGCAGGTGCGCACGCACCAGCGCGGCTGCTGCGTCCCCGTCGCCCTTGGCGATCGCGCGCAGGATCTGCTCGTGCTCGACCCAGATCGCCTTGCGGTATTCGCGGTGCTGCAGCACCTCGCGCATCGCACGGCGCAGGTGGTTCCAGAGCTCCCCCATCAGCTCGACGAACAGGCGATTGCGCGAAAGCTCGTAGATGTACATGTGGAACTGCATGTCGGCCGCGATCAGCTCGGCGATGGAGTTGTCGCGCACCGCCGACTGCCCGGCGCGGATCATCCGCTCGCCGCGGGCCAGGTCCTCGGCGGTCGCGTTGCGCGCGGCCAGCGTCGCCGCGAGCGGCTCGATCCCCAGCCTCAGCTCGTAGATCGAGCGCATGAAATCGCGGTCCAGCGGTGCGACCATCAGGCCGCGGCGTCCCGCTTCGGCGACGAACTTCTGCTGCTTCAGGAGCAGCAGGGCCTGCCCGACCGGCTGCCGCGACACCGAGAGCTTCTGCGCCACCGACTCCTGGGTGAGCCGCTCGCCGGGCTCCAGCCTTCCGTCGCAGATGGCATCGAGGATCGCCTTGTACACCTGCTCGACGATCGTCGGAGCCGGCTGCAGGGACTCGATCGCCGACCCGGGCAGCGTGTTCGCCGTGGAACCCATGCGCGCGATCATACCTTCGGGATCGGACTCATCGCTTCGCCGGAGCGAACTGGATGTCGCCGTACCAGGCTTCGGCATGGCCTCCGGTGTTGTCGGTGTCGGTGAGCACCCCGACGGCGGTGAGCTTGCCGGGCTCCTCGCCGAACGCGCGCAGGAAATCGGCGTGCACGTCGCGCGTCAGCGACTGCCAGGCTCCGACGTTGCGCGCGCCGGTCGACGCGACGACCATCTGCACGCGGCGCGTGCGCGGGTTGGGGATCACCGTGCCCACCGGCTCGCGGTTCGCCCAGACATACATCAGCGTCGCATAGGGAAGCTCGCGGCCCGACAGGGCCTTCGACAGGCCGAAGACGCCGCGCTCGAGCAGCGGGAGCTTCGACTTGTCGCCGTCGAACTCGAACACCACGCGCGCCGGCGAATCCTCGGTCGATGCGAGCCGCGGGTCCGCATCCGGGATCTGCCCGGCGATCTTCCATCGCCAGGCGACGATCGGCGTGGCGCGCAGATCGATGTCGGTCGCCATTGCCAGCAGGCTCGCCGCGTTGTCGGCATCCGCGTGGAGCACGACGACACCGGCATCGTCGACCAGGTCGTAGCGGGTCGGGCGCTTGCGATCCGAGATCGGCACCCGCTCCCACGGCGCGGTCGAACCGCCCGCCGTCATCCGCGAGAACGCCGCGACCGCGCCGGGGGCGCGCAGCGCCGCCGGTGGCGTCAGGCCTTGCGCGCAGGTTCCCGCGGCCGCCAGTGCGGCGAGGCAGGCGAGGGCGAAGACCGGCATCGGGCCGCGCCGCCGGTGCGGCGCTCGCGATGCTGCCGGGCCGCGCGAGGGCGCAGGACGGGACCCCGGAACGGCTCCCGCGTCGCCGGCGACTTCGCCCGGCCCGGTATAATCGCCCCGCGCAGCGCCCGCATCCCGTCCCGCCGGCGCCATCATCCCGACCGATTGCCCATGAGTCTCGACCGCGTACCCGCCGGCGCCGATTTGCCGAATGACTGCAACGTCGTCATCGAGATCCCGATGCATGGCGAGCCCATCAAGTACGAGGTGGACAAGGATACCGGTGCGGTGTTCGTCGACCGCTTCATGTCGACTTCGATGCATTACCCGTGCAATTACGGCTACATCCCGCAGACATTATCCGACGACGGCGATCCCTGCGACGTCCTCGTGCTGTCGCCGGTTCCGCTGATCACCGGCGTCGTCGTGCGTTGCCGGCCCATCGGCATGCTCAAGATGGACGACGAGGCGGGCGGCGACGCCAAGATTCTCGCGGTGCCGATCGACAGGCTGTCCTCGCTGTACCGGGCGGTCGAGACGCCGCGCGATCTCGCCGAGATCCAGCTCGCGCAGATCGCGCATTTCTTCGAGCATTACAAGGACCTCGAACCCGGGAAGTGGGTGCGCCTCTCCGGCTGGGTCGGGCCCGAGGAAGCCAAGGCGGAAATCCTCGCCAGCGCCAAGCGCTTCCGCAGCAAGCAGCGCGCCGGAAAGGCCTGACATTCGCGCCGGCGGTCGCAGCATGGGGGCGGGCGCCAGCGGGGCGTTGCTGCCTGCGCTGTTCGTCGTCCTGTGGAGCACCGGGTTCATCGCGGCACGCTACGGCCTGCCCTATGCGCCACCGCTGAAGTTCCTTCTGCTGCGCTTCACCCTGGTCGCGGTGCTGATGGGCGCGGTCGCGCTGGCGAGCCGGGCGACATGGCCGCGCGACTGGCGGCAGGTCGCCCACGCGACGATCGCCGCCTGGCTGGTGCACGGGCTCTATCTCGGCGGGGTGTTCGCGTCGATCGCCGGCGGGATGCCGGCGGGCACGAGCGCGATGCTGGTGGGCCTGCAGCCGATCCTGACGGTGTTCCTCGCCCGCGTCTGGCTTTCCGAGCGCGTGGTGCCGCGTCAATGGATGGGACTCGCGCTGGGGCTCGCCGGCGTCTATCTGGTGGTGCGCGACAAGCTCGGCCAGGACGCGGGCGGGGCGACGCTCGTTCCGATCATCGTCGCGCTCTTCGGCATCAGCGTCGGGACCCTCTACCAGAAGAAGCACGCGTCGCGCATCGACCTGCGGGCGGGCGCCGCGATCCAGTTCACCGCCTGCGCGCTGGTCTACGCGCCGGTGGTCGCCCTGACCGAGCCGCAGCCGATCCGGTTCACAGGGGCATTCCTCTTCGCCCTGGGATGGTCGGTCATCGTGCTGTCGGTGGGCGCGATCAGCCTGCTGTACTGGCTGCTGCGGCGCGGCGCGGCGGCCGATGTCGCGCGATTGTTCTATCTGGTGCCGCCGGTGACGGCGCTGATGGCCTATCTGCTGTTCGGCGAGCGGCTGGGTGTCACCGCATTTGCCGGCATGGGCTTGATCGCCGTCGGCGTCGCGCTGGCGCGACGCGGTTAGGGCGGGGGGCTCGCATCCGCTTCGTCCGAGGTCGCGACGACCCGGGTTCCCGCGAGGCGGTCGTGCAGGAACTGGCCGTCGCGGTCGAACAGCGCCCAGCAGTAATTGACCAGCACGAAGGCGAGCGCGCTGCGCGCATGTCCGGACGGATGCAGGGCCGCATAGGCGGCGAGTGCCATCGCCGGCCCGATCCACGCGGCGGCATAGCGGAGCAGCGCCCGCCGCCAGGTCAGCGCTCGCCCGTCGTGATCGACCAGACGCAGGCGCCAGGTCTTCTGCGGCAGCGTGCGGCGTCCGCGGCTCCAGCACCATCCGTAATAGAGTGCGGCGCCGCCGACGAGCGCGCAGCCCATCAGGACGCGGGCGAAGGTCTGCGGAACGACCAGTTCGCGCGACCCGGACCCGACCGGGGACATCAGCGGCAGCAAGGCGAATCCGACGCCGAAGGCCATCGCCACCAGCAGCAGGGCCTCGTATGCCAGTGCGCCGACGCGCCGCGCAAGCCTGGCGGTAGGCAGGGGCTGCCCGGCCTCGCCGGGAATCGCGGCGGCTGCCGGCCGCGCCAAGGAGCGGTCGCTCACCGACC
>JBLMVY010000201.1:0-9422 GCA_050256935.1 Candidatus Levyibacteriota bacterium
AGCGCGGTCACCCGCTGCGGCCAGGGAACGGGCGTCCGGCCGCGCGTGAAGATCGTCACGTCGTGCCCGTGCGCGAGCGCGGCCTCGACCAGGTGCCGGCCGAGAAAGCGCGTTCCGCCGAGGACCAGGAGCTTCATCGCGGGATCCGTGCCGGCGGATTCATCGCAATGCGATCTTGCGCAGGATCTCGGCGTGCAGGGCGGGATCGCCGCAGGCGAGGACGTCGCCTCCGCGCTGGCACGAGCCGCCGTCCCAGTCGGTGATCACGCCGCCCGCGTACTCGATCAGCGGGATCAGCGCCTGCACGTCGTAGGGCTGCAGCCCGGTCTCGATCACGATGTCGGTCAGGCCCATCGCGAGCTGCGTATAGCAGTAGCAGTCGCCGCCGTAGCGCACCAGCCGCGTGCCGTCGGTGGCCGCGCGCCATGCATGCATCTGCCGCGGCGAGACGAAATGCCGGGGGTCGGTCGTCGCCACGACCGCGTCGGCCATCCGCGGGCAGCGTCGGGTCGCGAGCCGCCGCCGCTGCCCGTGGCGGCGCCATTCGGACACGCCGTCGAAGGCGACGAACGACTCGTCGACGTACGGTTGATGGACGACGCCGACGACGGGTCGCGTCCCGTCGTTCAACGCGATGAGCGTCGCCCAGTGCAGCTGGCCGAGGATGAAGCTCCGGGTGCCGTCGATCGGATCGATCACCCAGCTCGCGGCCGCGCTCCCCTGCTCGACGCCGTGCTCCTCGCCCTCGATGCCATGACCCGGATAATCGCGCCGGATCGCCTCGCGGATCACCATCTCGGCGCCGCGATCGGCCTCGGTGACCGGGTCGTAGCCCCTGGCGCCACCCTTGTCGTCGACCGCGATGGGCGCGCGAAAATGCGGCAGGATCGTGGCGCCCGCATCGCGCGCGAGCGCGAGCGCGAATTCGGCGTGGACGGCATGGCTGGCGGCATTCACCTCGGATCCCCGTGCTCGCGGCGCATGCAGATCATGTCAGCGCGGGACGATCGCGACGCCCGCGAGCTTCTCCTGGGCCTCGATCAGCGAAGCCACGTACTTGTCGCCGAAGCCCAGCGCATTCGCCGTCACCAGGCTCTGGTGCACCGCTTCGCCCATCAGCGACGGCATCATCATCGACTCGGTGAAGTGGGTGTAGTAGCGAAGGTCCTTGGCCGCGTTCGACAGCGTGAACCTCATCGCACCCAGGTCCCCCTCGAGCATCCGTCCGACGATCATCTGCAGCATGCCCGAGTTGAGGGAACCTGCCGAGAGGACCTCGTACAGCCTGGGGATCGACAGCCCCGCCTTGGCCGCGGCCGCGCAGGCCTCGGCAAGCGCCGCGCAGAACGCCTGCGCGACGAAATTGTTGATGAGCTTGAGCACGATCCCGTGGCCCGGCGGACCGGCGTGGATGATGTTCTCGCAGAAGGCGCCGAAGACCGGCTTCAGGGCAGCGAAAGTCGCGGCGTCGGCGCCGACCATGGTGTTGAGCCGGCCCTGCTCGGCCTCGACCGGGGTGCGGGTCAGCGGCGCGTCGACGAAGCGCACGCCCCGGGGCGCCAGCGCCTCGCGCATCTTCGTCGTCGTGGCGGGCTCGCTGGTCGACGTGTCGACGATCACGAGGCCCTCCTTCGCGCCGCTCGCGAGCCCGTCCGCCCCGAACACCACCTCCTCGACCTGCGGTGCGCCGGTCACGCACAGGAAGACGATGTCCGCGCCGCGCGCGAGCTCGGCATGGCTCGCGGCCTCGGTGGCGCCCGCGGCGAGGAGATCCTGCGCGATGGCGCGGTTGCGATGCAGCTTCAGCGCCAGCGGATGGCCCTTGGTCACCAGGTTCTTCGCGATGCCGTGGCCCATCAGGCCGACCCCGACAAAGCCGATTCTCGGTCGATTCACTTCAGTTCTCCGTCGATGATGCCCGTGCCCCGGCCGGTCATTGCACGGTGGCCGGGCCGGCCCTGCCGGCGAGTGCGCGCCGGCGTTCGTGCAGGGTGATCAGCAGCCCGCTGAGGCCGATGACCCCCATGCCGGCGATGGTGAGGACGTCGGGAAAATACCCGTAAACCACCCAGCCCATCAACGTCGCCCAGACCAGTTGCATGTAGGTGAAAGGCGTGAGCGCCGACGCCGGCCCGTGCTGGAAGGCCAGGATGAAGAGGAAGTGCCCGAGCGTGCCGAACAGCCCGCCGAGGACGATCAGCGCCGCATGCTGCCAGGGCATGTGGGCCGGCCAGTCGAGCCCCGGGGCCAGCAGCGTCATGGCGGCGGCGCCGACGACGGCAGGATAGAACAGCAGGATGCGCGGATGCTCGCCGTAGAGGACGCGGGTCATGATCTGGTAGCTGGCGTAGCAGAGTGCCGCCAGCAGCGCGAGCAGCGACGCGCCGCGGAAGACGTCGCTGCCGGGCCGCACGATCAGCAGCATGCCGGCCAGCCCCGCGACGACGAATGCCATGCGCGCCGGCGTCATCCGCTCGCCCAGTACGAACTTGGCCATCAGGACGACCAGGACCGGCGTCGTGTAGTTGAGCGCCGTCGCGTTGGCGAGCGGCAGCGAGCGCAGCGCCCCGACGAAGCAGAGCGACGACGCGAGCAGCACGGCGCCGCGGACGACCTGCAACCCCAGCCTCTGGGTGTGGAACAGCCTGAGCCGCATGCTGGGGCCGAGCCACACCAGCATCGCGAGGAACTGCACGGTGTAGCGCGCCCATACCAGCACCGGGACCGAGTAGTGCCGGGTCATGTACTTGGTGATCGTGTCGAGCATGGTGAAGCACAGGACCGACCCGAGGATCAGCAGGATCGACGACGTGGGGACGTGCGTGTGGCGCATCGGACCGTCATTCTACCGACCGACCGGAGTTGCCCATTTGCCCGCGCCGGCCTGCATAATGCGCATACCGGCCGGGGTAAGGCCGGAATCGACCCCCCTGGAGGAGCCTCAACGATGACTTCGTACACCCTCAAACGCCGCACGGCGATCGCCGCGATCGCCGTGGGACTCGCGAGCTGCCTTCTCGTCCCCGCCACCGCCTCCGCGGAAGGTGCCAAGCGCGACCGCGTCGTGATGCAGGTCAGCGACAACGACCCGGCGAAGTGGAACCTCGCACTCAACAATGCGCACAACCTGCAGCAGAACCTCGGCGCCAAGAACGTCGACGTCGAGATCGTCGCCTACGGCCCGGGCATCAACATGTTCAAGGCCGAATCGATCGTGGGCAACCGGATCGGCGACGCGAAGAAGGCGGGCGTGCGGTTCGAGGCCTGCGAGAACACGATGCAGGCGATGAAGCTCACCAAGGCCGACATGCTGGACACCGTGAGCTACGTCCCCGGCGGCGTCATCGAGATCATGCGCCGCGAGCAGGAAGGCTGGGCCTACATCCGGCCGTAGGAAGGGACGTCCGGGGCGGGGCCGCGGCCCCGCGCCCGAGCCCGATCGCCGACGACGCACCGGCATGCGCATCCCGGTCCTGACGTACCACTCGATGGCCGTCAACGGCAACGAGTACCACGACAACGACCACGTCGCACTCGGTGAAGACCTGCGGATCCTGACGCGGCTGGGCTATCGCATCGTCAGCCTCGACGAGGTGGTGACCTGGCGCGAGTCTCCTGCGCGAGCCCCGACGAACGACCGGAAGCTCGTCGCCATCAGCTTCGACGACGGTCCGGACTTTGATTACCACGACCTGCCGCACCCGACGTTCGGGATGCAGCGGAGCATGCTGAACCTGCTGCACGATTTTCGCGACGAGGCGGGCACGGGTGCGCAGCCCGGCCTGCACGCGACGAGCTTCGTGATCGTTTCCCCCGAAGCCCGGCGGATCCTGGATTCGACGTGCATGGTGGGACGCGACTGGTGGCGCGACAGCTGGTGGGAGCCCGCGATCCGCAGCGGCCTGCTCGGCATCGCCAACCACAGCTGGGATCACAATCACCCGACACTAGCCGCACCCACCTCCGGTGGTCGCGGCACGGGAACGTTCACCACCATCGACCATTTCGACGCCGCCGAGGACCAGATCGCCCGTGCGTCGCGCTTCCTTCACGCACGCGCCGAGAACCCCGCTGCGTCGCTGTTCGCCTATCCCTACGGACAGGCGAACGATTACCTGATCCGCGAATACCTGCCGCGGCACGGCGAGCGGATCGGCATCCGGGCCGCGTTCGCCTGCGCACCCACGCCGGTGACCGAAGCGTCCGACCCCTGGAATCTGCCGCGCTACGTGAACGGCTCCGACTGGCGGTCGCCGGGCGACTTCATCACGATGCTGCGCGATTCATCCGGAAGCTAGGATCGCACGCAGCGGCCGCCGGCGGCATCCGCCCGTCGGCGCGGCGGCGAGGACCGGTCAGAACGGGCCGATGTCGGCGACACGCTGGACGCGCGCCGCCTTCTCGGCCTCGGGCAGCGGACGGGGCCAGTGCACGATCAGGTAGCGGACGCCGGTGTGAACGAAGCCCGCACGCAGGTCCACGCGCTCCGCCCGCCGGTCGCCGACGTAGCCGAAGATCGCCTGTGCGTGGCTCAATTCGGCGAAGCCGTGCCGCAGCATCTGCTCGGCAACCCCGCCCGCGGCCTTCAGCGCCGCGCGGCGGGCGGCCGGCAGGCGGCGGAACACCCGATCATCCATGCACATGCCGCCGCAGAGGAACATGTCGTCCAGCGGATGCATGTGGACATAGCCGATCGTGTGCTGCTCGCCGTCCTGGACGACGCGCGCGACGTAATTGCGGGGCACGCGCGGGGGGTCGTGGCGGAAGCAGCGGCGAAAGAGGTCGCCTGCCAGGGCCTCGGGATCGCCGATCTCGCAGATGCTGAACCAGCCGGCGAGAGGGTCGGGCAGGCGGTAGGATGTGGGCATCGCCGGGCGCGGACCGGTGGCAGGTGGAGCGGGTGAAGGGAATCGAACCCTCGTATGCAGCTTGGGAAGCTGCCGTTCTGCCATTGAACTACACCCGCGAGGCGAATCGGGCGCGGCTTGCGCGCTCGATCTGCCGCGCGATCCGGCCCGCCACCGTGCCCATGCGGGCTCCGAGGTGGCAGCGCCATTCTAGCGCAGCGAATCGGCGGGTTGTTTCGGATTGTTTCCGCGGCATGGAGACGACCTCGATCATCTACAATTCAGGCACTTGCCGACGCATCGTCGGCCGGCCGCGGCATCCTGCCGGCACGCCCCGGCCTCCCGGAGACACAGCAACATGGCACGACCCCAGCGCGTCCTGACCGTTGCCGCCCTCGCCTTGATCGCGATCGGCGCAGGGGCCTGGCTGTGGCGCGGATCGCCGGGCTCGCCAAGTCCGCGCTCCGCCGCCCATCGCCCGGAACCCGTGGTGCCGGTGACGGCCGCGGCGGTGGTCACCCGGACCGTCCCGGTCAGGCTGCGCGCCATCGGCAACGTCGAGGCCTACACGACGGTCGCGATCAAGGCGCGCGTCGACGGCCAGATCGACGCCGTCAGGTTCGCCGAAGGCGACGAAGTCGTCAAAGGCGCGACGCTGTTCGAGCTCGACCGGCGCCCTTTCGAAGCGCAGCTCGCGCAGGCGCAGGCAACGCTGCTCAAGGACCGTGCGGTCCTCGACAACGCCCGCGAGCAGGAGAAGCGCTACAAGGACCTGCTGCAGCAGAAATTCATCTCGCCCGACGCCTACGGGCAGGTTCGCACCAGCGCCGAGACCGCGGCCGCGCAGGTGCGCGCCGACGAGGCCGCGATCCAGGGCATAAGGCTGCAGATCGACTATTGCACGATCCGCGCCCCGATCACCGGCTACGCCGGCAAGATCATGATCCAGCAGGGCAACCTGGTGAAGGCCAACGACACCAACGCGCTGGTCGTCATCAACCAGGTGCGGCCGATCTACGCATCGTTCTCGGTGCCCGAGCAGGAGCTCGACGCCGTGCGCCGCTACGACGCGGACGGCGAGCTGCAGGTGACCGCTGCCGTTCCGAATTCGACGCATCCCCCGCTGGCGGGCAAGCTCAAGTTCATCGACAACACGACCGACGTCGCGACCGGAACCATCAGGCTCAAGGCCGAGTTCCCCAATGCCGACAAGGCGCTGTGGCCGGGCCAGTTCGTCGACGTCGTGCTGACGCTCACGCAGCAGAAGGACGCGGTCGTGATGCCGGCCACCGCCGTGCAGAACGGACCGAACGGCCAGTACGTCTTCGTCGTGAAGCCCGACCGGAGCGTCGAGCTGCGCAACGTGAAGATCGCGCGCACCGAGGGCGGCGACGCGGTCGTGGCTTCGGGCGTCGCGCCGGGTGACACCGTGGTGACGACCGGCCAGTTGCGCCTGGCGCCCGGCATCAAGGTCAAGCTCGACGGCGGGAAGAACGCGTGAACCTCTCCGCAGTGTTCGTTCGCCGGCCGGTGATGACACTGCTGCTGATGATCGGCTTCATCATCTTCGGCCTGGCAGGCTACCGCCTGCTGCCGGTGAATGCGCTGCCGAACGTCGATTTCCCGACCATCCAGGTCCAGGCGCAGCTCCCCGGGGCGAGCCCCGAGACCATGGCCTCCGCCGTGGCGACGCCGCTGGAGAAGCAGTTCTCGACCATCGCCGGCGTCGATTCGATGACCTCGGTGTCGAACAACGGCCTGACGACCATCGTCCTCCAGTTCTCGCTGGAGCGGAACATCGACGCCGCCGCGCAGGACGTACAGTCGGCGATCGCCGCGGCCGGGCGCTCGTTGCCGGCCTCGATGCCTTCGCCGCCGACCCAGCGCAAGGTCAACCCGGCCGATTTCGCGATCCTGCTGCTGGCGCTCACCTCCGACACCCAGCCGCTGTCGACGGTCGACGAATACGCCGAGAGCAACCTCGCGCAGCGGATCTCGACCATCAACGGCGTCGCCCAGGTGCTGGTGTTCGGGTCGCAGCAGTACGCGGTGCGCGTGCAGCTCGACCCCAACCAGCTTGCGTCGCGCAACATCGCCCTGACCGACGTCGAGCAGGCGATCGCCAGCGCCAACGTCAACCTGCCGACCGGGACGCTCTACGGAGCGCAGCGCGCGACCTCGGTCACGGCCACCGGGCAGCTCAACGACGCCAGGCAGTACGCGCCGATCATCGTCGCCTACCGCAACGGCGCGCCGGTGCGCCTCGACCAGATCGGGCGGGTCTTCGACAGCGTGCAGAACGACAAGATCGCCGCCTGGTACAACGGAACGCGCGGCATCGTGCTGGCCATCCAGCGGCAGCCCGGCACCAACACGATCGAGGTCGTCGACTCCATCCGCAGGATCCTGCCGTCGTTCCAGGAAGCGCTTCCGCCGTCGATCAAGCTGTCGACGCTCTACGACCGGTCGCAGTCGATCCGCGAATCGGTGCACGACGTGGAGATCACGCTGCTGTCGGCCCTGGTGCTGGTCGTGCTCGTGATCTTCGCCTTCCTGCGCAGCGTCCGCGCGACGCTGATCCCGGCTCTCGCGCTGCCGATATCGATCATCGGCACCTTCGGCGTGATGTACGTGTTCGGCTACACGCTGGACAACATCTCGCTGATGGCGCTGACGCTTTGCGTCGGCTTCGTCGTCGACGACGCGATCGTCATGCTGGAGAACATTACCCGCCACATGGAGATGGGCGAGCCGCGGATGGTCGCCACGATGAACGGCGCGAAGGAGATCGGCTTCACGATCATGTCGATGACGCTGTCGCTGATCGCCGTTTTCATCCCCGTGCTGTTCATGGGCGGCATCGTCGGACGCCTGCTGCACGAGTTCGCGGTGACGATCATCGTCGCCGTGCTGATCTCCGGCGTCGTGTCGCTGACGCTGACGCCGCTGCTGTGCAGCCGCATCCTGGACGCGGGGCGGGAGGCCCGGCACGGCCGCATCTACGCCGCGTCGGAACGGATCTTCAATGGCGCGCTCGCCGCGTATCGCGTCAGCCTGCAGTGGGCGCTCGGACACCGCAGGACCGTGATGGCGGCGTTCGCCGCACTGTTCGCGGCGACCGCATTCCTGTTCGTCGCCATGCCCAAGGGCTTCCTGCCCAGCGACGACGTCGGCCAGCTGTTCGTCATCACCGAGGCCGCGCAGGACATCTCGTTCGAGGCGATGGCCAATCTCCAGCAGCAGGTCGCGGCCGAGATCCGGCGCAATCCGCATGTGGAGAGCGTGATGGCCTTCGCGGGCGCCGGCGGCCCGACCGGCGCATTGAACAACGGCCGCATCTTCGTGACCTTGAAGCCGCGGGGCGAGCGACCCGATGCCGACAAGGTCGTGCAGGAGCTGCGTCCCAGGCTGCAGAACATCCCGGGCATCCGCGCGTTCGTGCAGAACATCCCGGCGATCCGCATCGGCGGCCAGCTGACCAAGAGCGTCTACCAGTACACGCTGCAGGGTGCCAGCACTTCCGAGCTCTACGAGTGGGCGCCGCGCGTCGAAGCGAAGCTGAAGACGCTGCCGGGGCTCACCGACGTCACCAGCGACCTGCAGATCACGCAGCCCCAGATCAGCGTCCAGATCGACCGCAACAAGGCTTCGGCGCTGGGCGTCTCCGCGCAGGCGATCGAGAACACCCTTTACGACGCCTACGGCTCGCGCCAGGTGTCGACGATCTACGCCCCGACCAACCAGTACTGGGTGGTGATGGAGCTCGAGCCGCGCTACCAGACCGACCCGTCGGTGCTCTCGATGCTCTACGTGCGCTCGAACACCGGGGCGCTGGTTCCGCTCAACGCCGTCGCGACCCTCAAGCCGACCGTGGGCCCGCTGGCGGTCAACCATCTCGGGCAGCTGCCGGCGGTGACGCTGTCCTTCGACCTGCAGCCGGGCGTCGCCCTGTCGCAGGCGATCGACGAGATCCAGACCGCCACCGCCGACATGCGCATGCCGGCGACGATCAACGGCTCGTTCCAGGGCGCGGCGCAGGCGTTCCAGGCATCGCTCAAAGGCATGGGGATCCTGCTGGCGTTCGCGATCTTCGTCATCTACCTGGTGCTGGGCATTCTCTACGAGAGCTTCATCCATCCGGTGACCATCCTGTCGGGGCTGCCGACAGCCGGATTCGGCGCGCTGGTCACGCTGCTGATCTTCGGCGACGTGCTCGACATGTATGCGTTCGTCGGCATCATCATGCTGGTCGGCATCGTCAAGAAGAACGCGATCATGATGATCGACTTCGCGATCGACGCGCAGCGCAAGGACGGCAGGGCGCCCGCGGACGCGATCTTCCAGGCGTGCATGACGCGCTTCCGGCCGATCATGATGACGACGATGGCGGCGCTGATGGGCAGCCTGCCGATCGCGCTGGCGCTGGGCGCGGGCGGGATGGCGCGCCGTCCGTTGGGGCTCGCGGTCGTCGGCGGCCTCGTGGTCTCGCAGTTGCTGACGCTCTACATCACGCCGGTGGTCTACGTGTACTTCGAGCAGTTCCGCGGCTGGCTCGCGCGGCACGCGCATCGCGCC
>JBLMVY010000202.1:0-2630 GCA_050256935.1 Candidatus Levyibacteriota bacterium
CTGACGACCATAGCCCGCTGGAACCACCCCTTCCCATCCCGAACAGGACCGTGAAACGGCGGCACGCCGATGATAGTGCGGATTGCCCGTGCGAAAGTAGGTCATTGTCAGGCACCCATGCAATGCAAAAGGCCCGGTCACACGACCGGGCCTTTTGTCTTTGCGCCTGTCCCCATCGACGCGGTGTCGCGATCCGCGATGCGGGGATCAACGCAATGCCGCGAGTTCGGCGTCGGCCTGCCGGATCAGTGCAGTCATTCCCAGGGCCATGCTCTCGAGCAGCCGGATCTTGATCAACGGCGCCTCGACCTCGAGCATGGCGAGCATCTCGCGCGTCAGCACCCGGCATTCGACGTCGCCAATGGCCGTGACGTTGGCCGTGCGTGGCGACCCGTCGACGAATGCGATCTCGCCGAACGACATCCCCGGCGCGAACGCCGCCAGCCGCGCGACGCCGTGTCGCGTGGGGATGCTCACCATCGCGCTCCCGCGTAGGAGGACGAACAGCTCGTCGGAAGCCTGTCCTGCCGCGATGATCGTCTGACCCGCGCCGTAGGCGCGATGCCCGAGCATGCGATCGAGGACCGCGAGCGACTCGGCTCCGAGGCCCTTAAAGAGTGCGCATTGGGGGAGCGTCACCGGGCCATCCCACGAGCGCCCTGGAAACTGTCTCGCGAGCAGCGCTTCCTCGCCGAATTCCAGCGCGAAATCATCGTCTCCGAAGAACGCCTCTCGTGGCATGCCTGCGTCGATCAGGCTCGTCCACCAGGTGCTGGATTCGGAGATCAGCAGCGACTTGCCCAGCGACGCGAGGGTGCCGTGGGTCCGCGCCAGCAGCGCGGCCGTGGCGCGATCAAGGCTCTCGACGCTCTTCAGATTGAGAACGAAGGTGTCCGTCGTCTCGACGCGCGCCATCAGCTCCCGGATCAACGCCTCTGCCGAGGCGAACACCAGCGCACCCTGCGCGTGGTAAAGCCGCAGACGATGGCCGACGCCACGCAGGTAGTCGGCGGCTTCCTTCGGTCGCCGACGCGACGAGGCGACCGAGCGTCGCGTCGTCGCCAGCCGGATCACCGGGGCGGGTCGCGCGGAGACGTCGAAGATGTGCAGGCCAAGGTCTCCCGCGAGCTCACGGCACACGGCGATGCCGCGCACGCTGTTGCCATGCTCGTCGAGTCGAGGCGAGAACACGGCGATGCCCAGCCGCCCGGGCTGGACCGCAAGGATCCCGCCGCCGACGCCGCTCTTGGCGGGGAGGCCCGTGCGATAGAGCCATTCGCCGGAGAAGTCGTACATGCCACAGGTCGCCATCACCGACAGCACGTTGTCGACATGGCTCGCTTCGATCGCGCGCTCGCCGGTCACGGGATTCACCCCGCCGTTGGCCAGCGTCGCTCCCATGATCGCAAGGTCACGGCAGGTGACCCGGATCGCGCACTGGCGGAAATAGGTCTCGAGGGTTGCGGTGGGCTCCTCGGTCACGATTCCGAAGTTGCGCAGCATCCACCCGATGGCGCGATTGCGATGCCCGGTCGCGCTCTCCGACGCATAGACTGACTCGTCGACATCGAGAGCGCGTCCCGCGTAGCGGCCGAAGGTCTCGAGGATGCGTGCGAGCCTGGTGTCCGCATTCTCGCCGTGGACGAGACCACACGCCGCGATTGCACCAGCATTGATCAGCGGATTCAGCGGAGCACCGCTTTGGGGCTGCAGGCTGATGGCATTGAAGGCGTCACCGGACGGCTCGACTCCGATCTTGCGGAGCACCGCATCTTCGCCGCAATCGGTCAGTGCAAGTCCATAGGTCAGCGGCTTGCTCGCCGACTGGATCGTGAACGGCTGCTGCGTGTCGCCGACTTCATAGACGACGCCGTCGCGCGTGGCGATGCAGATGCCGAACCAGTCCGGATCCGCACGCGCCAGCTCGGGGATGTAGTCGGCGATCTTGCCCGACGAATTGCCCGCATGCCGCGCGTGCAGGTCGGCCAGGTAGGCGTGAATCGGTGAGTGGAGCACGGTGTCTTTCGGGAAGCTGCCCGATCGATGCCTTTGCAAGATCGGTGCCGATCGCCGACCCGTGTCGGCGACCCACCGACAGCAGTTTCATCCTCGGCCACCCGAACAGCGCCTGACGGGGCCCGGTCCAAGAAGCTGAGTCCATCGTCGGACCCAACGGAAGGAGTCCCGTCATGAAGAATCGAATCCCGTCCGTCCTGACGTTCATGGCTGCGCTGTCGGCAGTTGTGGTCCTGGCGGCGAGTCCTCTCGCGCATGCGACGACGCAGAACTGGAACATGGTCTGGACGCCCGACAGCGTGACCGCCTGCAAGCGTCTCCCGCTGAGCGAATGGGGCATCTGCAAGGCCGAAGTGGTCGCGCGGGAGCAGGCACCGGCCGCGGCTGTACAGGCGCCGTATCCGGCGAGCTACGCGTCGGCGATCGCCGCCTGCGGCCGCCTGCCCTTGAGCGAGCGCGGGATCTGCCGGGCCGGTGCGCCGATGCAGGCTGGGCAGCCGATGGCATCGGCAACGCCGACGTCGCCGACATTGACCGCGATGACCGCCCTCGACGCGCGATACGGCAAGGCGCTTCGTGCCTGCCAGGCGCTTCCGCACAGTGAACGCACGACC
>JBLMVY010000203.1:0-5881 GCA_050256935.1 Candidatus Levyibacteriota bacterium
GCGCAAGGACCTGGCCGAGGGGACGATCGTCATCGTCGCCGGCTTCCAGGGCGTCGATCGGCACGGCAACATCACGACGCTGGGTCGCGGCGGTTCCGACACCTCGGGCGTGGCGCTCGCCTCGGTGAATGATGCGGCGACCAGCCAGATCTACACCGACGTCGACGGCGTCTACACGACCGACCCGCGCATCGTCCCGGAGGCCCGCAGGCTGGACAAGATCACTTTCGAGGAGATGCTCGAGCTCGCGAGCCAGGGCTCGAAGGTTCTGCAGATCCGCTCGGTCGAGTTCGCGGGCAAGTACATGGTGCGCCTGCGCGTGCTGTCGTCGTTCGAGGACGTCGATTCGCAATCGCCGGGAACGTTGATCACTTACGAGGAAGACGAGGACATGGAACAGGCGATCATCTCAGGGATCGCGTTCAATCGCGACGAGGCCAAGATTTCGGTGATGGGCGTCCCGGATCGACCCGGCATCGCCTACGCGATCCTCGGGCCGATCGCCGCGGCGAACATCGACGTCGACATGATCGTCCAGAACATCGGCGCCTCGGGGCACACCGACTTCTCGTTCACCGTCAACCGCAACGAGTACCAGAAGGCGATGGCGGTGCTGGAGTCGCAGCGCGGCAAGTCGTTCGAGGCGCGCGAGATCATCGGCGACAACCGGATCGCCAAGGTCTCCGTCGTCGGGATCGGCATGCGCTCGCACGTGGGCCTCGCGTCCAAGATGTTCAAGTCGCTGGCCGACGAGGGCATCAACATCCAGATGATCTCGACCTCCGAGATCAAGATCGCCGTCGTGATCGACGAGAAGTACCTCGAGCTCGCCGTGCGCGTTTTGCACAAGGCATTCGAGCTGGAGAAGGGCGGGCACGGACCGGCTGCGTGAGCCCGCCGGAGGACACGAAGGACGCGATCGATGGACTGGCAAGGAGCTGCCCCGGTAGAATCGGGCGTCCGCGAGTCCGCGCGCGGCATGGATCGAGCGTAGCGGCGGCAGCACGTCCCGGGTGGATGCGACACGGGACGCCGCAGCGCGGGCAAGGCAACACCGGAGACGTGGCCGAGTGGTCGAAGGCACTCCCCTGCTAAGGGAGCATACGGGCCAAAACCTGTATCCAGGGTTCGAATCCCTGCGTCTCCGCCAGATTCCCCTTTCCTGGAACACGAGATGAGAAAGCTCCTCGCCCTTGCGATGCTGCTGGTCGTTGCCACGGTGGCCGGATGCGGCGGAGGCAGCTCGGCGGACGCTCCGCCCGACGTCAAGGTCGTCGCGGGCGACAGCAGCGCGACGGTCACCTGGACCAACGACCCCAGCGTCGAATACTGGGCCTGGGTCGGAGAAGGGCCCAACGTCGACACGTCGAACTGCACGACCTCCACCTACTGCAGGATCTTCACCGGCGTCACGTCGCCGTTCGTCGTCGGCGGGCTGACCAACGGCACGACCTACTCGGTGACCGTCAACGGCCGCCGCGGCGGCGGGCCCGGCGGGCCCGGATCGCCGGCGATCGCGTTCATTCCCCGCCTCGCGGGTTCGACGTGGACCGCCGGAACGCCGCTGACCCTCAGCAACCTCCTCGGCGTCGGATACACGGCCGCGACGACGGCAGGCACGCCCGAAGTGGTGGCCGTCGGCGCGAGCGGCAGCATCTACTCGTCCCCCGACGCGACGACGTGGACGGCCGCGACCTCGGGCACGACGGCGAACCTGAATGCCGTCCAATATCGGAACGGCCTGTTCGTCGCCATCGGCGACCTCGGCACGATACTGACCAGTCCGGACGGGGTGACGTGGACCCCGCGCACGTCGCCGACGACCAACACCCTGACGGCGCTGATGGGAAGCGGCTCGGGCCAGGTCGTCGCCGTCGGGGCCAAGGGCACGATCCTCGTCAGCACCAACAGCACCACCTGGACCTCGGTCGACTCCGGAACGACCGCCGACCTCCATGGCATCGCCTACGGCAACGGGCGCTATGTCGCCGTCGGAGACGGGGGCACGATGCTGACCAGCACCAACGCTTCGGCCTGGACGGCGGTCAACTCGGCGACGACCTCGAATCTGCGCGGCATCGCCTACGGATCGGTCACCACGAGCGCGCCCGGTGCGACGACCACGACGACCGCCACGACCTTCATCGCGGTGGGCGCCGCCGGCACGGTGCAGACCAGCACCGACGGCCAGATCTGGACCGCCCACGCGTCGATCGCCGCCAACGATCTGCGGGCGGTGGCCTACGGCACGCGCTTCATCGCCGCCGGCAGCGGCGGGGCCGTCTTCACGACCTCCGACGGGATCACCTGGCAAGCCGCGGACACGGGAACGACCGCCAACCTCAATGCGCTGACGTTCACCGTCCTCACCGCCAAGGCGATCGGGGTCGGCTACGTGGCGGTAGGCGATGGTGGCGTCAACCTGACGTCCTTCTGACCTGTTCGAGCCCGCGGGACGGTCCCGCGGGCGATTGCCGGAGTGCAGCAGCACGAAGGTAGAGCGATGAACGCGCCGGTGCCGCAGCGCCCGCTCTCGGTGGGCGACATGGAGGCGATCCTGGATGTCACCCGGGCGCTCGCGGCTCCGTTCGACCTGACGACGATGCTGGGGGAAGTCGTCGCCGCCGCCAAGCAGGTGCTGCGCGCGGAACGCGGCTCGGTCTGGCTCTACGACGCGTCCGCCGACGAGCTCGTCCTGGAGGTCGCAACGGGGATCCGGCCGGTCAGGGTGCGATCGGGGATCGGCCTGGTCGGCGCCTGCGCGAAGTCCCGGCAGATCATCAACGTTCCCGATTGCTATGCCGACCCGCGCTTCGATCCGGGGGTCGACCGATCGACCGGCTACCGGACGCGCTGCATGCTGACGTTGCCGCTGGTCGACCATGCGCAGGTGCTGGTCGGCGTGATGCAGGTGCTGAACAAGGCCGACGGCGTCTTCGACGCCTACGACGAGGTCCTCGCGACCGCCCTCGCGGCGCAATGCGCGGTGGCCCTGCAACGGGTGCGGATGCTCGACGCGCTGATCGACGGCGAGAAGATGCGCCACGGGCTGGAGATGGCCCGCGAAGTGCAGATGAGCACGCTGCCGACGGCGATGCCCTCGGTGCCGTCCTACGACGTGTGTGCGGCGTTCAGGCCGGCCGAGCTCACCGGCGGGGACACCTACGACGTCGCGCTCCAGGACGGCCGCCTGCTGGTCATGATGGGCGACGCGACCGGCCATGGCATCGCCCCGGCGCTGTCGGTCACCCAGATGCAGGCGATGCTCCGGATGGCCTTCCGCCTCGGCGCGGACCTCGACACCGCCTTCATCCAGGTCAACAACCGTCTGGCCGAAACCCTGCCCGACGACCGGTTCATCACCGCCTTCATCGGCCTGCTCGACCCCGGCAGCCACGAGCTGCGCTTCCACAGCGGCGGCCAGGGTCCGATCCTCCATTACCGGGCTGCAACCGAAACCTGGGCCGCCCACCGCCCCACCAGCTTTCCGATGGGCGCGATGCCGCTGTCGTCGCTGCGCCCGTCGGTGGCGATGACCATGTCGCCAGGCGACATTCTGGCCGTGGTGTCCGACGGCATCTTCGAGTATGAGAACCTCGAGGGAGAGCAGTTCGGCGAGCACCGCGTGCGGGAGGTCGTGCAAGCGAATCGCGCGAAGCCGGCCGCCGAGATCGTCGCGCTGCTGATGCAAGCGGTCGGGGAGTTCGCGGGTGCTGCGCCGCAGGAGGACGACATGACGGCGGTCCTGCTGAAGCGGGAGCCGGCGCAGCCGACGCAGCGCGTGTTCGAACGGGACTTCGCGTCGATTCCGGCGTTGGCGGCATTCTCCGCCGAGGCTTTCGCCCAGCTCGGGATCGACCCGTGCCTGCTGCCGACGGTCGATCTGGCGGTGGAAGAGCTGTTCACGAACATGGTCAAATACGGGGTCGGCAGCGATGCAGGCGTGGCGGTGGGCATCGCGGCGATCGAGGGGGGTGTCGAGGTGACGCTGGTGGACCGCGATGTCGAGCCGTTCGACATCACCCGCGCACCGGCCGCGGACATCCACGCTCCGATCGAGGCGCGCAGGCCCGGGGGGCTGGGCCTGCACCTGATCCGCCAGATGGTGGATTCGGTGGAATACGAGTACAAGGAGCCGGAACGCCGCAGCCGGACCACGCTGCGGCTGACCGTGGGGGGGCCGGCGTCGCGCCGTGCCGCAGCGCTCAAGGGGAGGACCGATGCTCGTGATTGATTACGGCCAGGACGGCGCTGTCGTCGTCGTCGGCAGGCTCGATGCGGCCCAGGCGCCGACCGCCGAGGCGTTCCTCGACGGCATCCAGGGCAGCGTCACCCTCGACTGCGCGAAGCTCGAGTACATCTCGAGCGCGGGCCTCGGGGTCCTCCTGAAGACCCAGAAGCGCCTGCTCGGGGCCGCCGGCAAGCTGCGGCTGTCGGGCCTCAAGCCCCACCTTCGAGACGTGTTCGTCTATTCGGGATTCGACCAGCTGTTCGAGATCGATCCGGCGCAATAGCCCCTTCCGACCAACTTTTCGGCCGGCCAGGTGTAATTGTGGACAACGACGTCGATCAGGCGCTGGTCGAGCGCTACCGGCGGGGTGAGCAGGATGCGTTCACCGAGCTGGTGGTGCGCTACCAGCGGCCGATCTACAACGCGGCGTACTGGATCCTGCGCAGCGCCGACGATGCCAACGACGTGGCGCAGGACGTGTTTCTGAAGGTGGCGGAGCGGCTGGATGAATTCGACTCGCAGTACAAGTTCTTCAGCTGGATCTACCGGATCGCGGTCAACGAATCGCTGAACCGGCTGCGGCGCAACGGACACGAGGAGCCACTCGACGAGGAAATCGAGCTGCCGGGCGCGGAAGGCGCGGATCCCGAGTCGCAGGCGAGCGACGCGGAGCTTTCGCGGCGGATCCAGCGCGCGCTGATGACCATGTCGAGCAACGACCGCACCGTGCTTACCCTTCGTCACTTTTCGGACTGCAGCTACCAGGAGATCGCGCAGGTGCTCGACGTGGACGAGGGGACGGTCAAGTCCCGCCTGTACGAGGCGCGGCAGCGCCTGCGCGAATTGCTGAAGGATTACCAGCCGGATCGATCATGAACAAGACCAGCCTGACCGAACTGATGCACCTGGTCCTCGATGGCGAGGCGACCGACGAGGAGGCCCGCGAGCTCGAGCAGCACCTGGCAGCCGATGCCGGCGCCCGGGCCCGGTTCGGGGAGCTGCAGCGGCTGTTCGCCGGGCTGGGCGCGATCCCCCAGGCCTTCCCCCCCGAGGGCCTGGTAGCCTCCGTGATGGCGAATATTCCGCAAAACCGGCCCCCGGCGAGGCGATCCTCCCAACTTTTGGCGGATCCGGGTGTAATTGGGCCAGATACGATGCAAATCCGGGGCGCAGGCCACGGACGGACAAAAGGAAGTCGCAGTCTCTTTCAACCTTGGGTGTTCTTCGGGAGTACGAACATGAGCGAGCAGAACAGCGGCCATTCGAACAAGCGCAAGATCGTGATCGGCGGTGCGATCGCAGCCGCCGCGGCCATCGTCGCGGTGTCCTCGCTGATGCAGGCTCCGGGCGACGGCAAGGACACCGCCGGGACGATCATGCCGGCACAGCGCTACCAGGCGCCGCAAAGCGCCGTCCAAGACGTCGGCGCCGGCGGAACGGCGGTCGCGGGCACGTCGGGATCGAATTCGGCGAACCAGCCCGGCGACAACACCGCGAACGCCGCCGGGCTGAATTCCGGAGATCGCGCCGGCCTCAACTCGGGCGACCGTGGCGGCCTCAACTCCGGTGACCGTGGCGGCCTCAACTCCGGTGACCGTGGCGGCCTCAACTCCGGTGACCGTGGCGGCCTCAACTCCGGTGACCGTGGCG
>JBLMVY010000204.1:0-3492 GCA_050256935.1 Candidatus Levyibacteriota bacterium
CGCCTTCAGACTCAGGTGTAGTCACCCAGCTTGCAGCCGAACGCGTCCGGCTTCTGCATCAGCGGAGCGCCGGGGAGCACCTCGGTGACCTCCCAGAAGTCTTCCTTGTTCTTCATGTCGCTGGGCTTCTTGCCGCGGACGATCACCACCGGCCGGATCAGCTGGTGATCGGCTGCGCGCCAGCTCACCTCGCCGACGACCGACTGGATCTTGCGACCGGCTTCGTAGGACTTGATCACCTCGGGGGGATAGAAGGTGCCGGCGTTCTCCACGGCCTCGGCCCACAGGGCGAATTCCATGTAGGCGTTCTCCGCGCCCCATTCCGGCTTGTAGCCGTATTTCTTCTCGAACGTCTCGACGAACATCTTGGCCAGAGGATACTTGTCCTCCATCGTCCACCAGAAGTCGGTGGCGGCGTACACGCCTTCCATGATGTCGGCGCCGACTTCGCGCGACAGGAACGGGATCTGGTACGGGATCACCAGCTTCATCTTCGGCAGGATGCCGAATTGCTTGGCCTGCTGGATCGACAGGACCGCGTCGTGTCCCCAGTTCACGTTGATCAGGATCTCGGCGCCGGAGTTCGCGATGTTCGTCAGGTACGAGCTGAAGTCCGGGGCGCCCAGCGGGGACACCTGGTTGGTCACCATCGTCCAGCCGCCGTTCTTGCTGAGGTAGTCGTTCATCGACTTGGTGACGGTGTGCCCGTACGTGTAATCCGGAGTCATGAACGCCGCCTTCTTGTTCTTGCCGAAGGTCTTGAGCAGGACCGGACCGATCGCATTGGCGGCAGTCTCGCCGTAGAAGCACTGGCGGAAGCCGTAGCGCACGCAATCCTTGCCCGTGGTGTCGTTGGAGCCGGAGATGCCGGCGACGTAGAGCACCTTCTCGCGCTGGGCGAGCTTGTTCAGGGCCACCGCGACCGCGCTCGAGGTCGAGCCGGTCATCAGTACCGCCTTGTTCTCGCTGATGAAACGCTGCTGCGCCTGCACCGCGTCGTTGGGCTTGGCCGCCGAGTCGGCGACGCCGTACTTGACCGTCTTGCCGAGCACGCCCTTCTTCGTCTTGGGCGAGATCGCCTTGATCAGCGGATGCCCCTCGTTGATGTGCTCGACCGCCAGCTCGTAGCCCTTGAGCTCGTCTTCGCCCTGCAGCGCATAGGCGCCGGTGCGCGGCACGGTGATGCCGATGAACACCGAGTCGCCGGACGAGCCGGCCGGCCAGGTGCCGATCGGCGGGCGATCCGCGGCAAACGCGCGCGACGCGAACCCTGCCGGCAGGGCGAGCCCGCCGGCGACGCTCAGGCCCGTACGCATGAAGTCACGGCGGGTCACGCCGTGGAATCTCGACTTGCTGTCTCGCATCTCTTCCTCCTTCGGGTGAGTTGTCGATGAAACCTCGCGAACCGATACGATCGCCCAGGCTCGGGCGACATGACCGCCATTCGGGGATTCCGCGGCAGTTCGACCGTCCCGGTTCCGCCGGGCCGGCCCTGCTGGGTCCGGCGCCACCGCAGCGCGCCAGGCGCGCCGTAGCTCCGGAGGTCGTCTGATCGTTGTTTGACCTGCGTCAAAGTCTATCGGAGTTCGACTCGTTGTCAACCGCTGATGCAGCGATCACAATGCCAGCGAGGCAACCCGACAGAGAGGAACGGCCCGGATTGTCGTCCGGATGACAGATCGGGCCGCATCCCGCAATGATGAAAGCAAATCGCAAGACCGGCAGGACGCGCGCCCTGGACCAGGGCGAATACGAGGCGCTCGCCCAGTTCCGCTACACGCTGCGGCGGTTCCTGTCGTTCAGCGAGACCGCGGCAGGCGGCGTGGGCCTGACCCCGCAGCAATACCAGGCGCTGCTGGCGATCAAGGGCGCCTCGGGTGAAGGTCCGGTGACGATCAACGATCTCGCCCACCAGCTGATGATCAAGCACAACAGTGCCGTCGGGCTGGTCGACCGGCTCGAGGAGGAAGGCCTGATCGCCCGTCGCGTCGCACGCGACGATCGGCGCAAGGTCAACCTGATCCTGACCCCCAAGGGCAGCCGCACGTTCGAGAAGCTCGCCGGCGCACATCGCGCCGAACTGGAGCGGATCGGTCCGAAGCTGTCGGGATTTTTCGATCGTTTCGCCGTTTCCGGCGAGTCGCGCAGCCCGCGCCAGCGGCATTGAACCGGTGATGGGGTGATCCGCCGCCGTCCGCGGCGGATCCACCGCGGGGGAGCGTCAGTGGCTTTCCCGGCCGACTCTGGCGCCTGAACCACCCACCAGGAAATCGAGGTCGACGCCCTTGTCGGCCTGCTGGACGGTTGCGCAATAGAGCTGCACCCAGCCACGGTCGGCGTGGGGCCGCGGCGGCTTCCAGCGCGCGCGGCGGCGCGCGAGCTCTTCGTCCGCAACGTGCAGCTGCAGCCGCCGCCGGGGGACATCGAGCTCGATGACGTCCCCGTTCTCGACCAGCGCCAGCGGGCCGCCTGCCGCCGCCTCCGGCGCCGTATGCAGCACGACCGTCCCGTAGGCGGTTCCCGACATGCGCGCGTCCGAAATGCGGATCATGTCGGTGACGCCCTTCTTCAGCAGCTTGGCCGGCAGCGCGAAGTTGCCGACCTCCGGGAATCCCGGATAGCCCCGGGGTCCGCAGTTCTTGAGCACCAGGATGTCGTCGGCCTCGACGTCGAGTCTCGGGTCGTCGATGCGCCGCTTGAGGTCGTCGATGTCCTCGAACACCACGGCGCGGCCCTTGTGCTTCATCAGCCTCGGCGTGGCCGCCGAGGGCTTGAGCACCGCGCCGTCCGGTGCGAGGTTGCCGCGCAGCACCGCGATGCCTCCCTGGGCCTTGAACGGCCTGGCGCGGGGGGTGATCACCCTGGGGTCGTAATTGACCGCGTCCTTGCAGTTGTCCCAGATCGTCCTGCCGTTGACGGTCAGCGCCTTCCTGTGGATCGACTCGCCGATCTCGCGGACGACCACCGGCAGGCCCCCGGCGTAGTAGAAATCCTCCATCAGATACTTTCCCGACGGCATCAGGTTGACCAGGCAGGGCATCGCGCGCCCAAGCCGGTCCCAGTCGTCCAGCGTGAGCTTCACCCCGATCCGCCCGGCGATCGCCAGCAGGTGGACGACGGCGTTGGTCGAGCCGCCGATCGCGCCGTTGACCATGATCGCGTTCTCGAACGCCTGCCGGGTGAGGATCCGGGACATCCGCAGGTCCTCGCGCACCATGTCGACGATGCGCCGTCCCGCCATGCGCGCGAGCACCCGGCGCCGCGAATCGACGGCGGGGATCGCGGCATTGCCCGGCAGCCCCATCCCCAGCGCCTCGACCATCGACGCCATCGTCGACGCCGTGCCCATGGTCATGCAGTGGCCGGCGGAGCGCGACATGCAGCTCTCGGCCTCGACCATGTCCGGCTCCTTCATCTCGCCGGTCTTCAGCATCTCGGTGAATTTCCAGACGTGGGTGCCCGAGCCGATGTCCTCGCCGCGGAACTTGCCGT
>JBLMVY010000205.1:0-21484 GCA_050256935.1 Candidatus Levyibacteriota bacterium
CGAGCTCGGCCGCTTCGCTAGTCATAGGCGAGTCCCATGGCGTCGCGCACGTCGCGCATCGTCTCCTCGGCGAGCTTGCGCGCGCGCTCGCAGCCGTCGGCGACGATGTTGCGCACCAGCGTGGGATCGTCGACGTATTTCTGCGCGCGCTCGCGCATCGGCTGCTGCTCGCGGATGATCGCGTCGATCACCGGCTGCTTGCAGTCGAGACAGCCGATGCCGGCCGTCGTGCAGCCCTTCCAGACCCAGTCGCGCGTCTCCTGGGTCGAATAGATCTGGTGCAGCGGCCATACCGGGCAATTCTCGGGGTTGCCCGGGTCGCTGCGCCGCACGCGCGCCGGATCGGTCTGCATGGTCCGGATCTTCTGCGTCACCGACGCGGGCTCCTCGCGCATCAGGATCGCGTTGCCGTAGGACTTGGACATCTTCTGCCCGTCGAGACCCGGCACGCGCGGCGTCTCGGTCAGGAGCGGCTGGGGCTCGGGCAGGATCACCCGCCGCGCGCCCTCGAGGTAGCCGAACAGTCGCTCGCGGTCGCCGAGCGACAGGTTCTGCGTCTCCTCGAGCAGCGCCCGCGCCGCCTCCAGCGCCTCGCTGTCGCCCTGCTCCTGGAACGCGGCGCGCATCGTCTCGTAGCGCTTGGCCTTGGTGCGGCCCAGCTTCTTCACCGCCTCCCGCGCCTTTTCCTCGAAGCCCGGCTCACGGCCGTAGATGTGGTTGAAGCGCCGCGCGAGCTCGCGCGTGACCTCGATGTGCGAGACCTGGTCCTCGCCCACCGGAACCTTGTTCGCCCGGTAGACGAGGATGTCGGCGCTCATCATCACCGGATAGCCCAGGAACCCGAAATTCGACAGATCGCGGTCGGCGAGGCGCTGCTGCTGGTCCTTGTAGGTCGGCACGCGCTCCAGCCAGCCGACCGGCGTGATCATGCCCAGCAGCAGGGTCAGCTCCGCATGCTCGGGCACGCGCGACTGGATGAAAAGCGTCGCGCGGGTGGGATCGACGCCCGCCGCGAGCCAGTCGACGAACATCTCCCACACGCTGTCGGCGATGGTCTCGGACTCGTCGAAGTGGGTGGTCAACGCGTGCCAGTCGGCAGCGAAGAACAGGCACTCGTACTCCTCCTGGAGCTTGACCCAGTTCTTGAGTGCGCCATGGTAGTGGCCGATGTGCATGCGCCCGGTGGGACGCATGCCGGAGAGCACGCGGTCAGCAAACATCGTCGTAGGGGCCGATCAGCTTCGAGTCAATCAGAATCCGAGCAGGAACTGCAGCAGGTATTCGCCGCCGCGCAGCAGCGGGGCCATCAGGTTGTCGAGCAGCCCGGTCGCGAGCAGCGCGAGGATGATGAACAGGCCCCAGGGTTCGATGCGCCGCCAGGCCGCCGACGCCCGTGCCGGCAGGAGGCTCACTGCGATGCGACCGCCGTCGAGGGGCGGTATGGGTATCAGGTTCAATGCCATCAGCACCAGATTGACCGAAATGCCGGCTTCCGCCATCAGGAACAGGGCGTCGCTCGGCCACGGACCCGAGGGCGCGCCAAGCTTCAGCGCGAGTCCCCACAGGAACGCCATGACGAAATTCGCCGCCGGGCCGGCGCCCGCGACCCACAGCATGTCGCGCTTCGGGTTGCGCAGGTTCCCGAAATTCACCGGGACGGGCTTCGCCCAACCGAAGATGAACAGCGGACCGCCGGCGGCCTTGGCCGCGAGGATCAGCGCCCCGGGAACGAGGATCGTTCCGACCGGGTCGATGTGCTTGAGCGGATTCAGCGTGATCCGGCCCAGCATCTCCGCCGTTCGGTCGCCGAAGATCTTCGCGACGTAGCCGTGCGCCGCTTCGTGCAACGTGATCGCCAGGACCACCGGCACTATCCACAGCGCAATGGTCTGCAGCGAAAGATCCATCCAGGCCGCGATTCTACCTCAAGCCGCCCTCGCGGGCGTCAGTCGGAGCGTCCGGGGGCGCAAGCGGCCGCCCGACACGGCGATTGCGCAGCCGCGCAGGCGGCTCACCCCTCGCCCCGCTCGATGGTCGCTGCGTCGAGGCCCAGCCGTGCGAGGTCGCCACGCCCCTGCCGGATGAGCAGCGGCGCGGACCGCGCGAGGTCGATCACCGTCGTCGGCTCGGCCGGGCAGGGTCCGGCGTCGATGATGCCCTCGATGCGGCCGCGAAGCGTCTCCTCGATGGATGCCGCGTCGTTCAACGGCTCGGTCGCGCCGGGCAGGATCAGCGTCGAGGACAGGATCGCCTCGCCGAGCTCGGCCAGCAGCGCGCGCACGACCGGATGGTCGGGGACCCGCACCCCGATCGTGCTGCGCCGCGGATGCTGGACGCGGCGCGGCACCTCGCGGCTGGCGGGCAGCAGGAACGTATAGCTGCCCGGCGTTCCCTGCCGAACGATGCGGAACTGCCAGTTGTCCATCCGGGCGTAGACGCCGACCTGGGCCAGGTCCCCGCACACCAGCGTCAGGTGATGGCGGTCGTCGACACCCCGCAGCGTGCGTATGCGCCGCGCGGCCTCGCCTTCGCTGACGCGGCAGCCCAGCGCGTAGCTGGAATCGGTCGGGTAGGCGACCACCCCGCCATCGCGGATGAGCGCCGCTGCCGCCCGCACGAGCCGGGGCTGCGGATGGGTCGGATGCAGGGTGAATCGTTGGGCCATGGCTATATAATTCCCGACAATTCTAACGAATTGGTTATATCCGGGTGAATCTCCAGCAACTCAAATATCTTTGTGCGATCGTCGATCACGGCCTCAACGTGTCGGGCGCGGCCGATGCCCTCGCCACGTCGCAGCCGGGCATCAGCAAGCAGATCCGCCACCTGGAGGACGAGCTCGGACTGCGGATTTTCGTGCGCCAGGGCAAGCGCCTGACGACCCTGACGCCGGCCGGCGTCGATGTCGTGGCCACGGCAAGGCGGGCGTTGCGGGAGATCTCGAACCTGCAGCGGGTCGCCGACGAGTTTCGCGGCGACGACGCCGGGGTGCTCGCCATCGCCACGACCCACACCCAGGCCCGCTACGTCCTGCCGCAGGTGCTCGCGCGCTTTGCGGCGCGCTTTCCGAAAGTGCGCCTGATGCTCCACCAGGGGAGCCCGGCGCAGGTCGCCGAGCAGACGGCTGCAGGCGAGGTCGATGTCGGGATCGCGACCGAGGCGCTCGGCGAGCATCGCGGCCTGGTGGCGCTGCCCTGCCATCGCTGGAATCGCGGCGTCCTCGTTCCGCGGGGCCATCCGCTGACGCAGGTCCGCCCGCTGACCCTCGAGGCCATCGCCCGGCATCCGATCATCACCTACGACCTCGCGTTCGCCGGCCGCTCGGCGATCGACGCCGCTTTCGCGGCCCGGGGCGTCGAGCCCAACGTCGTGCTGACGGCGCTCGATGCCGACGTGATCAAGACCTACGTCGAGCTCGGCATGGGCGTGGGCATCGTCGCCCTGATGGCCTACGACCCGGCGAAGGATGCGGAGCTGGAGATGCTGGACGCAAGCCACCTGTTCGCCGCGTCGACGACGCGGCTGGCCCTGCGCAGGGGCGTCTTCCTGCGCGGATTCGTCTACGAGTTCATCGCGATGTACTCGCCGCGCTACGACCGCGGTGCGGTCGAAGCCGCGCTCGCCGCAACGACCTCGGCAGGCGACGGGCTTTGACTGCGCAGCGCGACGGCGACAAGGCGTCGGCGGAGGACTCCCGCGCGCGCGCGCCGCAGACCTGGCGCCTGGCCGCGCTGCTGGCCGCGCTCGCCATGCTCGGGCCGTTCTCGATCGACATGTACCTGCCGGCGTTCACGGCGATCGGCGCGGCCTTCGACGCCTCGACCATCGCCGTCCAGCAGACGCTGTCGACCTACCTGTTCGCGTTCGCCTTCATGATGCTGTGGCACGGCGCGATGTCCGATGCCTACGGACGGCGCCCGATCGTCATCGGCAGCCTTGCGATCTACGCGCTGGCGTCGCTCGGCTGCGCGATCGCCGGCAACATCGAATCGCTGTGGCTGTTTCGCACGCTGCAGGGCATCTCGGCCGGCGCCGGACTGGTGCTGGGGCGCGCCATCATCCGCGACCGCTTCAGCGGGCCGGGGGCGCAGCGCCTGATGTCGCAGATCACCCTGATCTTCGGCATCGCGCCCGCGCTCGCCCCGGTGATCGGCGGCGCCGTGCTGAATCTCCTGGGCTGGCGCGCCATCTTCTGGCTGATCACGCTGTTCACCCTGGGCGTGCTCGCCTGGGCGGCGCGCAGCCTGCCCGAGACCCTTCCCGTGCCCATGCGCCGACCGCTGCGCCCGCGCGCCCTGTGGAGCGGCTACCGAGCGGTGCTGCTGCGTCGCGACTTCCTGCTGCTCGCCGCGATCCCCACGCTGAACTTCGCCGCGTATTTCATCTACATCGCCAGCGCACCCGTGTTCCTCGCGAAGCTCGGCGTCACGACCTGGGGCTTCGCCTGGCTGTTCGTGCCGATGATCACCGGGACGGTGGCAGGCGCCATGATCTCCGGGCGCGCCGCGGGTCGGCTGTCGTCCGCCCAGACCATCCACATCGGCTACGCGTTCATGTTCGCGGGCGCGATCGTCAACGTCCTGGTCGCGACCTGGGTGCCGCCGGGGGTCCCGTGGCACGTGCTGCCGATGATGATCCTCACCGTCGGGAGCAGCCTGGTGATGCCGAGCCTCACGCTGATCCTGCTCGACATGTTCCCGACCATGCGCGGCATGGCGTCCTCGCTGCAGGGTTTCGCCCAGTTCGCGTTCTCCGGATTCACCTCCGGCACGATCGCGCCCCTGCTCGCCGCATCGCTGACGACGCTGGCCGCGGGCATGCTCGGCTTCACCTGCGCGAGCTACGCGCTCTGGCGGGTCTATCTGCGCGGCGCGATGCGCGCCCATCAAGGAGCTTCCCGATGAGACCGACGAAATGGCTGATCCCCTGCTTCGCGGCGCTGTGCGCCCTCCCGGCGACGGCCCTCGCCGCGGGCCTTCCGACGCGGACGCTGACCATCCGCGGCCACCGCCTGGTCGTCGAGATCGCAGCGACCGAGCAGACGCGCGAAACCGGGCTGATGAATCGCTTCAGCCTGCAGCCCGACCACGGCATGCTGTTCATCTTCGAGGCGCCGCAGCCCCTCGCCTTCTGGATGAAGAACACCTACATTCCCCTGTCGGTCGCGTTCGTCGACAGCGGCGGTCGCATCCTGAACATCGAGGACATGCGCCCCCTCGACCCGTCGACGCACTGGTCGGCCGGCCCTGCGCTGTACGCGATCGAGATGAAGCAGGGCTGGTTCGCGGACAAGGGCATCGCGCCCGGCGACCTCGTGCAGGGCCTGACCGGCAACTGACGCCGGACAGGCGCTGCCCGGCCGCCCGCGCCGTACATCGGGCGCCGGGCATCCGGCGCGCGCATCGCGTCCCGTGTCTCTTCGCGTCTCCCGCATGGGGCACGCGTAGCGGAAATGCCCGATTTCGCGGGCTACCGAAAGCGTATGATCGATCGTCCCTAATAAGCCTAACAAAGGGGGGATCCCATGCTGTCCGGCATCGATCCCGGCGCGCCCGCCGCGATCCGGGGATACATCGTCAACGACCACATCGCGCGTCTTTCCAGCGCTTCCCTGCAGAACCGCCCGCTCCAGCCGGTGATGGAATCGATCGTCGCCGAGCTCGGCTTCGACAGCTTCATGTACGGCATGTCGGCGGATCCCAGTCCGACGCGGCGCGACACCCGCACGTTCGTGTGGACGACGCTGCCGCGCGACTGGGTGATCCTGTACGGCCGGCGCGGCTACATCGAGGTCGATCCGCGCGTCACGCAGACCTACAACCGCAACGTACCGTTCGTGTGGGACGCCGCCGAGTACCGGGGCGATCCGCAGTGCCGCGATTTCCTCGCCGACGCCGCGCGCTACGGCGTGGCCAGCGGGGTGGCGATCTCGTTTCGCGATCCGGACCACGGGCGCGTGCTGGTCGCCGTCAACTCGCGCGTCAGTCCCGTCGACGAGGTGCGACGGCGGCTGATCGCCCGCGAGCTCGGCGAGATCGCGCTGCTCGCAATGTCGTTCCACGATTTCTTCATGGCGCACCTCATCGACCGCGAGCCGGCGCTGATGGTGCGCGTCGCCCCGCTGTCGCCGCGCGAAGCGCAATGCCTGGAGCTCGCCGCCAACGGCATGACCAGCATCGACATCGGCGTCAAGCTGGGGATCACGCCGCGGACCGCGAATTTCCACTTCAGGAACATCGTCAGCAAGCTCGGCGTCCTGAACCGCAAGGAGGCGATCGCGATGGGGATCGCGCGCGGGCTGATCCGGCCCAATCCGGTCACGATGGCTCGCGTTCCCGGCCATCGCCTCGAGCGGCACGGGCCCGGCCCGAACTAGCCGGGGTTGCGCCCCGCCCGCTCAATCGCCGAGGGCTTCGAGGAATCCGGCGAGGTCGGCGGGCAGGGGCGCGGCCAGCGTCATCGGCTCGCCGCTGACCGGGTGGGTCAGGCGCAGGCGTGCAGCGTGCAGGAACATCCGCTTGAGGCCCTGCCGCGCCAGCTCCCTGTTCCAGGCGAAGTCCCCGTACTTGTCGTCCCCCGCCAGCGGATGCCCGAGATGCGAAAGATGCACGCGGATCTGGTGGGTCCGGCCGGTCTCGAGCTCGGCTTCGAGGAGCGCGAGCGGCGGCTGGTGCCGCGGCCAGGTCCGCTCGCGGCGAAAGGTGGTGACGGCCGGGCGTCCCGCCTCCTCGACGCGCACCCGGCGTTCGCCCTCGCGGGTGGAGAACTTGAACAGCGGCAGGTCGACCCTGCGCTTGGCGTCGCGCCAGGGGCCGCGCACCAGCACCAGGTAGCGCTTGTCGACGTGGCCCTCGCGCAATTGGGCGTGCAGGGTGGTGAGCGCGGCGCGCTTCTTGGCCACCAGCAGCACGCCCGAGGTGTCCCGGTCGAGGCGATGCACGAGCTCCAGGAAAGGCGCGGCCGGCCGGGCTGCGCGCAGCTGCTCGATCAGGCCCAGCGCGATGCCGCTGCCACCATGCACGGCGAGCCCCGCGGGCTTGTCGACCGCGATCAACGCGTCGTCCTCGTACAGGATCGGCACGTCGAAGCGCCGGGGGCGGGCGGGCGGACGGCCCGCGGCCTGGTCGCCCCCGGCAGGCACGGCGGTCCTGATCGGCGGGATGCGAACGACGTCGCCCACGGCGAGCCGGGTGTCGGGCCCCACCCGTCCCTTGTTGATCCGGACCTCGCCGCTGCGCAGGATGCGGTAGACGTGGCTCTTGGGGACCCCCTTGAGGGTGCGGATCAGGAAATTGTCGATCCGCTGACCGGCTGCCTCGTCACCCACGGTGAGCCAGGTAACGGCATCCTTGCTTAACTCGTTCATTCGCTTATAATTATGCCGGTACCGCGCCCAGGCGCTGCCACCCCGCCGCTATCGTCGTCCCGACGTCGCGGCCCGGGTGCCGGCGCCGCTGCGGGCCTCGCGCCGAAAGGCAGGAAGCGGGGCAAAAACCCGGTTAAGTCGCTCACCGGGCGGGAAATTTTCCCGCGGGAGTAGCGATGGTAAAGGAATAGCGCAGCCCCCGCACCCGGCATCGGCCGGTTCGAAGCGACTGCTGCGCGGCGCCACAGCGAATCAACCCGTCCCGGCCGCTCCGCCCATGATGCGTGAGCGGTCGTGGGGATGCTCTGCTAGTTCGCGTAGAAGAAGACCACCCGACGAGAATCTCCGGCCAAGGGCCGGAGCCGCGATTCAACATGCGCAAGCCCTCTCGCCCAACCGACGCGTCCCGGTCATTGCCCGGGCGCCGTCCGTCTTCGCACGCGATCGCCGCGTAGGCATCACACGCAACGCGGATCGTCCGCGGCGCGTCGCTCGTTCCAGCCGCTTGCCCGCGGCGCGTTGCGCCGGGGACCAAGTCCATGAAGCGCATGCTGTTCAATGCCACCCAGGCGGAAGAGCTCCGGGTGGCGATCGTCGACGGTCAGAAGCTGATCGACCTCGACATCGAGTCCGCCTCCAAGGAACAACGCAAGAGCAACATCTACAAGGCCGTCATCACGCGCATCGAGCCCTCGCTCGAAGCCTGCTTCGTCGATTACGGCACCGATCGCCACGGCTTCCTGCCGTTCAAGGAGATCGCCCGCCAGTACCTCAAATCCGGCCGCAAGGGCGGCGACGGCGAGGAAGGCGAAGGCGAATCGCGCGGCCGCATCCAGGACCAGCTGCGCGAGGGTCAGGAGCTGATCGTCCAGGTCGACAAGGACGAACGCGGCAACAAGGGCGCGGCGCTGACGACCTACATCTCGCTCGCCGGCCGCTACCTGGTGCTGATGCCCAACAACCCCCGCGGCGGCGGCGTCTCGCGCCGGGTCGAAGGCGAGGAGCGCAACGAGCTGCGCGAAGCCGTGTCGGCCCTCGAGGTTCCCGGGGGGATGAGCGTCATCGCGCGCACTGCCGGCATCGGCCGCTCGCCGGAAGAGCTGCAGTGGGATCTCAACTACCTGCTGCAGCTGTGGCACGCGATCGAGGACGCCGCGAAGCTCCAGTCCGGCGCCTACCTGATCTACCAGGAATCGAGCCTGGTGATCCGCGCGATCCGCGACTACTTCCACCCCGACATCGGCGAGATCCTGATCGACACCGAGGCGATCTACGAGCAGGCCCAGCAGTTCATGGGCCACGTGATGCCGGGCAACGTGTCCCGCGTCAAGCTCTACAAGGACGACGTTCCGCTGTTCTCGCGCTTCCAGATCGAGCACCAGATCGAGACCGCGTACGCGCGGCAGGTGCCGCTGCCGTCGGGCGGCGCCATCGTCATCGATCACACCGAGGCGCTGGTCGCCGTCGACGTCAACTCGGCGCGCGCCACCAAGGGTGCCGACATCGAGACGACGGCGTTCAACACCAACCTCGAGGCGGCCGAGGAGATCGCCCGCCAGCTGCGGCTGCGCGACCTCGGCGGCCTGATCGTCATCGACTTCATCGACATGGAGAGCGCCAAGAACCAGCGCGATGTCGAGAACCGCCTGCGCGATTCGCTGAAATACGATCGCGCCCGCGTCCAGCTGGGCAAGATCTCGCGCTTCGGCCTGATGGAGCTCTCGCGCCAGCGCCTGCGCCCCGCGCTGGCCGAATCCGCCTACATCCCCTGCCCGCGCTGCCATGGCATCGGCCACATCCGCGGCACCGAGTCCACCGCGCTGCACATCCTGCGCATCATTCAGGAAGAGGCGATGAAGGACAACACCGCGCAGATCGTCGCGCAGGTCCCGGTCGACGTCGCGACTTTCCTGCTGAACGAAAAGCGCACCGAAGTCCTGACCGTGGAGACGCGCTTCAAGGTCAACGTGCTGCTGGTCCCGAACCGACATCTCGAGACGCCGAACTACAGCGTCGAGCGCCTGCGCCACGACGACCTCAACCAGGCCGAGCCGCTGCCCCCGTCGTTCCAGATGGTCGAGCAGCCGGAGGAAGTCGACGCTGCCCGGGCGCGCAAGGAAGAAGCCAAGGAGCCGCGCCAGGAAGCGGTGGTCAAGGGCATCACGCCTGCGCAACCGGCGCCCATGCCGGTCGAGGCCCCGCCCGGGCCTGCCGCGGCGCCTGCCGGAGTCGCAGCGCCCCAGGGCGGCTCGTGGCTCGGACGCATGCTGCAGTGGTTCCGCACCCCGCCGCCGCGCCCGGTCGAGGCACAGGCGCCGGCAGCCGCTCCCGCCGCTCCGGGACGTGCACGCGAGCCGCGTCCGCCGCGGGAGCGCGAGGGATCGCGCGAAGGCAGGCCGCGCGGCGAGCGCGGCGAAGGCCGGCGCGAAGGGCCGCGCGAGGGCGCCCGCGAAGGCCAGGGACGCCGCGACGAGCGGCGGCCCGATCGCGAAAGACGCGGTGAAGGTCGTGGCGCGCCGCATGGCGCCATCGAGTCGCAGCGTCCGCCCGCACCCGCCGAGCGTCGCGAAGGCAGGGACGTCGAGCGCAAGGAAGGTCGCAGGCCGCCGCGCGAAGGCAAACCCCCGCAGGGGCAGCCGCGTCCGCCACGCGAGCGCGAAGCCACACCGGTAGCGGCGGCCGAGGCTGCTGCAGCCGCCTTGCCCGGCGCCGAAGGCGCGGGGGCACCGGTCACCGGGGCCGAGGAGCGTCGCGAAGGTGGTCGCAGGCGGCGCGGTCGTCGTGGCCGCGGCGGAGAACGCGGCGAGCGGGCGGCCCCCGAGGCCGGCGGCACTGCGCCGGCGGCGGAAGCGATGCCGGCTTTCGAAGCATCGTCGACCGAGCCTGCAGCGCCCGTGGCGAGCACCGCCGTGACCGAAGCGCCGCAGCAGGCTGCGGTGCCTTACGTCGCCCCGCCGGTTCCGATGGTCGCGACGCCTGCCGAGGCGCCGGTGAAGGAACCGGCGCCGAGCGTCGCCGAACCGGTGGAAGCGCCGATGCCGAGCCCGGCCGCGCCGGTGGAAGCACCGGCACCCGCAGGGGCTCGCGCGGCGGCGATTGCGCCTCGCGCGCCTTCGCCCGCCGCAGCGGCGCCGGCGCCGACCGTTTCGCTCGCGCTCCCGCCCGACTCGGACCTGGTGCTGGTGGAGACCCGCCATGCGGCACCTGCCGCGGAAGCGGAGGAGGCACCTGTCCAGCGGGCGCGTCGCACCCGCCCGCCCCGCGTCAGCCTTCCCGACGAACCGCTGCAGATCGTCGAGACGCGCAAGGAGCAGGCATAGGAGTACGCGGGCGCGCCCCCGGCGATCAGGTGGCGCGCTCGGTCGCGCGGATGTGGGCAAGCAGCGCCACGCTCGCGCGTTCCATAAGGTCCAGCACCTGCTCGAAGCCTTCCGGGCCCCCGTAATAGGGGTCCGGGACTTCGCGCGTCCCCGCGTCGGGAACGAAATCGAGCAGCAGGCCGAGATGGCCCGCGTAGCCGGAAGGCCGCATGGCCACCAGGTCGCGCAGGTTGCGCATGTCCATCGCGAGGATCCACGCGAAGCGCGTGAAGTCCGTCCGCTGCACCTGCCGCGCACGCAGCGCCGCGAGGTCGTAGCCGCGGCGACGCGCGTGGACGATCGCCCGATGATCGGGCGGCTCCCCCACGTGCCAATCGCCGGTGCCGGCCGATTCGATCAGGAGCCTCCCGGGAAGGCCCGCACGGGCCGCGTGCTCGCGGAACACGACCTCGGCCGTCGGCGAACGGCAGATGTTGCCCATGCAGACGAACAGCACCGACGAGCGCGGGGTCATCGCCGCCGGTCCGGCTTTCGCCGCCGTCACTGCATGAACCATCCGTGGCTGACCACCAGCGACTGGCCGGTGAGCGCGTTGCTGGGAAACGCCGCGAACGTGAATGCGACCTCGGCGACGTCCTCGACGGTGGTGAACTCGCCGTCGACCGTCTCCTTGAGCATCACCTTGCTGATCACATCCTGCTCCGACATGCCGAGCGCCTGCGCCTGCTCGGGGATCTGCTTCTCGACCAGCGGCGTGCGCACGAAACCGGGGCAGATGACATTGGCGCGGACCCCGTGCTTCGCCCCCTCCTTGGCGACGACCTTGGCGAGGCCGATCAGGCCGTGCTTGGCGGTCACGTAGGGCGCCTTCAGCACCGAGGCCTCCTTCGAGTGCACCGACCCCATGTAGATGACGCTGCCGCGCCCGGCGCGGTACATGTGCGGCAGGCAGGCGCGCGTGGTCAGGAACGCCCCGTCGACGTGGATGGCCATCAGCTTCTTCCAGTCGGCATAGGTGAATTCCTCGAGCGGATGCACGATCTGGATGCCGGCGTTGCTGACCAGGATGTCGATGCGGCCGTACCTGGAGGCCGCCGCGGCGACCCCGGCGTTCACCGCATCCTCGTCGGTGACGTTCATCGCCACCCCCATCGATCGCCCGGAGGGGTCGATCTCGCGCGCGGCCGCGCTCGCGGCGTCGGGGTTGAGGTCGGCGATGACCACCCGCGCCCCCGCCTTGACGAATCGTGCCGCGATCGCCCGGCCGATGCCGCTCGCGGCCCCGGTCACGATGGCCACCTGGTCGTTGAGATCCATGTCCTGCTCTCCTGGTTGTGTCCGACGCCCCAAGCTGCAAGTATAGGATGCGCGTGGAGCGCGACCGCCCGTGGTCGCGGTCCACCACCACCCACCCTGGAAAATTCGATGCGCCGGAAGACCTTTGGTTCACCGCTGTCGATTGCGATGCTCGCGCTGCTCGCCCTGGTGCTGGACTGCGCGCCGGTCGGCGCTGCCGACATGCACAAGGTGTTGCGGATCTCGTCCCCGGACATCACCAGCCTCGATCCCCAGCAGGGCACCGACCTCTATTCGACCCGCGTCACGGCAGCGATCTTCGAGGGTCTCTACGAGTTCGAGTACCTGTCGGCCGGATCGAAGGTCGTACCCTGCACCGCCGCCTCGATGCCGGTGATCGGCGACGACGGCCGGACCTGGACCATCCGGCTGCAGAAAGGGATCCTGTTCAGCGACGACCCGGCGTTCAAGGGCAAGCCGCGCGAGCTGGTCGCGCAGGACTACGTCTACTCGATCGAGCGCTCGATCGACCCCAACCTGCGCGGTGGCGGCGACCCGGCGCTCGCCGACCTGATCGTCGGCGCCAGGCCGCTGGTCGACGCCGCGAGCAAGCCCGGCGGGCGCTTCGATTACGACGCGCCGGTCGCCGGTCTGCGTGCGGTCGACCGCTACACGCTGCAGATCCGGCTGACGCACACCGACTACACGCTGCTGGAGCGCCTGGCGGGCCTGCAGATGATGGCGGTGGCCCGCGAGGTCGTCGAGGCGCAAGGCGCGAACATCATGAGCCACCCGGTCGGCACCGGACCGTACGTGCTCAAGGAATGGCGGCGCGCGTCGCGGGTGGTGCTGGAGGCCAATCCGCGCTACCGCAAGGTGCTGTTCCCCGAGAGCGCCGATGCACCGCAGCAGGCGCTGGTCCGCGACATGCGCGGCAAGACCCTGCCGCAGATCGGACGCATCGAGATCAGCATCATCGAGGAGTCGCAGCCGGAGATCCTTGCCTTCTCGCAGGGCGATCTCGACTACATCGCGCTCGGCGGCGACGACATGCGCCGCGTGATGGACAACGGCAAGCTGCGGCCCGATCTCGCGAAGCTGGGCGTGCAGCACCTTCGCTTCGGCGCACCTACCGTCACTTTTACCTACTTCAACATGGACGACCCGATCGTCGGCGGCTACACCCGGCCGCAGATCGCGCTGCGGCGGGCGATCGGCATGGGATTCGACGTCGACGAGATGATCCGCGTGCTGTTCGCCGGCAACGCGCTGCCCGCCAACCAGCTGCTCCCGCCGGGCGTCAGCGGCTTCGACCCGACGCTGCCGCCGAAGTCGATCTACGACCCGGCGGGCGCCCGCGCGCTGCTCGACCGTTTCGGCTTCAAGGATCGCGACGGCGACGGCTACCGGGAAACGCCCGACGGCAAGCCGCTGACCGTCCTGCGCGGCACCCTGCCCGAGTCCTGGTACCGCGAGGCCGACACGCTGTGGAAGAAGAACATGGATGCGATCGGCATCCGCATGCAGGTGAAGCAGCAGACCTTCGCCGAGCTCCTCAACCTGAGCCGCACCGGCAAGCTGCCGATGTTCAACCTCGGCTACCGCTCGCTCGAACCCTCGGGCTACCAGATCCTGCAGACGCTGTGGAGCAAGTCGCCGCGCGACACCAACCCATCCCAGTTCCGCAACGCCGATTACGACGCCGCCTACGAGCAGTTCCTGCGCACGCCGGCGGGTCCGGCGCGCATCGCGCTCGCGCGCCGGATGTCCGACATCTCGCAGGCGTACATGCCGATGGTCCTGCACACCTTCGGCATCGGCAACGTGCTCTACTACCCCTGGGTCGAGGGCTACTGGCCGTCGCCGTTCGGATTCTCCTGGAAATACCTCGACATCGACGTCGCCAGGCGCAACGCGGCGCTGCGGGCGCTGCGCAAGTAACCTTCCGAACTGACCTGCCGCCGATGCGGCGCCGGCCGACCGACGCGCCGGTGCCGGGCCCCCCCGCGGTCCCGCCGCTCACGGACAGCTCAGGCCTGCCGGAAGGGTGAGCCTCGCGAGGGTCATCGACCCGCTGCCGTAGCCCGGGAAGCTCGACGTGAAATCGACCCGGCCGTTGTTGCAGTCGCTGAACGTGAACGCCAGGGTTCCCCACGGCACGCGAACGACCTTGGTCGGGTCGAAGTTCGGGATCCAGCGTCCGCCCTGCGTCAGGTCGACGGGCACCGTCGCCGTGTTCCCCGAGATCGTTCCCACGCCCCCGAACCACGACTGCTGCGTGCCGTCGGGCGTGAAGGTGAACCACCACGCGAGCAGCCTGCTTCCCGGCAGCACCTCGAGGAACAGGCCGTGCCCGCTCTGCTGCGGGTCGTACCACGCGCCGCTGAATCCGGGGCCGATCGCAAGCGTCGCCGCCCCCACCGACGCGGACTTGGCGGCAAAATTCGTGGCGAGGTTCTGGACGACGCTTCCGCTGCGCGTGACCGCATGGACGCCGTCGGCGGGCAGCGCGCCATACGCCACCAGGTCGACGTCGGCGAAGTTCACGCTGCCGCCGGCGGGGTCGAGGAAGCCATTGGGCAGCGTGTAGTCGGGGGCGACCAGGCCGAGCGCCGCGAAGCCCTGGCTTGCGACCAGCACCCGCGTGCCCGCGGTGTGGAAGTTGGGCAGATTGTTGGGAAAGAGGTACTGGACCAGCGTCGCGCCGGCGTGCGTCGTCGTCGTCAGCGCATGTCCGCTCCAGAACTGCTGGCCGTCGTCGCCCTGGCTTTCGTGCAGGACGACGAACTGGACGCTGCCGCCGGCGTCGGAATAGATCTGCTCGATCCGGTAGGTGTGGAAAGTCGCCTGCGCCCGGGTCGCGAATGCGAGCGCGATCACCAGCAGCGCGACCGCCTGCAGCAGAGCCCGGCGGAACCCTTTGGATGCACAGCCGTTGCCGATCATCGCTCCCTCCCTCGTTGTCATGCCGATACGTTCGGCGCAGCGGAGGGCCGCACGTCCAGTATCGCCATCATGCAGTTGTCCTCGTGCTCGAGGATGTGGCAGTGGAACATCCGCTTGCCCGGCAGGCTCTGCCGCAGCTTGATCGTGGCCGTCTGCTGCGACGGCACCAGCACGGTGTCGATCCACGCGAGGTATGCGGCGGGCGTCACCACCGTGCCGGTCTGCCGCGACACCAGCTGGAACTGCGTGCCGTGGACGTGGAAGGGATGCGCCATTGCGGTGTCGTTGACGACGTCCCACAGCTCGACGCGCCCCACGTCGGTGACCAGATCGACGCGTGCCGGATCGAAGCGCCGTCCGTTGATCAGAAAGGCAACGCTCGCACCCTTGCTGGTGCACAGGTCGTGCACCTCGCCCAGCGTCACCGCCTGCCGGATCGTGGTGTCGCCGAGGTCGCGGATCGGCCGCAGCACCGCCGGGACCGGCAGCGGCGCGAGCGCGGGCTCGGCGGTCGTGGCGAGCGTCAGCAGGGTGTCGGCGGTGTAGCTCCCCAGGCCCAGGAAATCGGCTTCGAAAGGCAGCGCACGCAGCGCGAAGCGCGCACCGGGCTCGCTGCTGACGGCGACGACGACCTCGATGCGCTGCGCCGGCGCGAGCAGGACCTCGGACAGCCCGCCGATCGGCACGCCGAGCAGCCCGCCGTCGCTGCCCACCAGGGTGAGGACATGCCCGTCGAGCGCCAGCCGGAAGTGCCGCGCCGGCGTTGCATTGACGATGCGCAGGCGTTGCGTCGTCCCCGGCCGGACGCCGAGGACCGGCATGCGCGCGCCGTTGACCAGCAGGGTGTCGTGCTGCCGCCCCACGGTCCAGTCGACCGCGTCGTCGGGTGCGACCTGCGCACCGGCGTCGAGGCGCAGCGAGGTGATGAACAGCGTCGTCTCCGGCAACTGGGCCAGCGGGTCGTCGGCCGCGCGCACGATCAGCGGCCCGGCGAGGCCGTCGACCACCTGCGCCGCCGTGCGGTCATGGGGATGCGGGTGGTACCAGTAGGTGCCCGCCGTTCCCGCCCGGACGCCGAACTCGTAGACGCGCCGGGTCCCCGCGGGCACCGGGTCCATCGGGTTGCCGTCCTGATCCGCGGGCACCGGCAGGCCGTGCCAGTGGATCGTCGAGTCCTCCGCCAGCGCGTTGTCGAACGCGATGCGGACGCGCTGTCCTTCGCGCAGCTCGAGCAACGGACCGGGGCTCGTTTCGTTGTAGGCAAGAAGCGTCGTCGTCCTGCCGGCGAGCAGCTCCCTCTGCACGGGTGCCGCGCGCAGCGTCGCCTGGAACAGGGCGGGGTCCTCGCTCTCGTTGGCGAGCATCGGCGACAGCGGGAGCGGCGCGCCTTCGGCGAGCGCGGTTGGCGTCGCCGGTGCGCCAGCGGGCGGCGGTCGCGAATCGCCGGTGCAGCCGAGGACGAGGCTGCCCGCGCCCGCCAGCGCCGACCCGAGGAAGCGGCGACGTTCCACTGGCCGGCTATTGCCTCGTGCCGATCAGGTACCACTCGTCGGCGCGCTCGTGGAACGGTGTAAAGGCGTGGATCTGGCGGCTGACGGCGTCGTAATAGAGCATGCCCGAGATCGGCCCGTGGCCGAAGATGCACAGCCCCCCCCCTACCGCGGCAACGGTGAAATCGAACACGTTGGCCGTCCCGTGCGGCGTGACCGTCCCGGCGAACGCGCAGGCGCTGTTCTCGCCCGACAGCCGACCGCTGGAGTCCAGCGCGAAGGTCGCGTTGAGCGCACCCCCGGCGTGGCCGGTGTAGCCGGTGTAGCTTCCTGCCGCGGCGGCGAGGCTCGCCGGCTGGTCGTAGCTCGCGTCGTAGCTCGCCGTCAGGCTGCGTGACACCGTGCCCTCGACGATGTTGAGCTGCAGCGTGGTCTTCGCGACGTAGCTGCCGCCGATGGCGACAGGCTTGGCGCTGTCGAGCGTCTCGGCGGCAACCGCGATCGGAAAGTCCATGCCATCGGACGAGGTGAATTGCCCGCCGGACGCGGTGGCCGACCCCTGGAGCACCCCGGCGTCGCGGGCGCCCCGCGGGTCGGAGTAGAGGATGTAATAGGTCCCGTCGTCGAGAATGAACGCCCGGACCGACTCCCCGAGGCTGGTCGTCCCCGTCCACATCCCCTGCGCAGCCATCGCGCTGCTGCCCACGGCATCGCTGCAGCTCAGCCCAGCCAGCAGGGTGAGGCGAACCAGCGTCATCGAACTGCTGCCATAGCCCGGGAAGCTCGACGTGAAGTCCACCCTGCCGTTGTTGCAGTCGCTGAAGGTGAACGCCAGCGTTCCCCACGGCACCCCGACGACCTTGGAGGGATCGAAGTTCGGGATCCACCGCCCGCCCTGCGTCAGGGCGACGGGTACCGTCGCCGTGTTCCCCGAGATCGTTCCCACGCCGCCGAACCACGACTGCTGCGTCCCGTCGGGCGTGAACGCGAACCACCAGGCAAGCAGCTTGTTTCCTGGCAGCACCTCCAGGAACAGGCCGTGCCCGCTCTGCTGCGGGTCGTACCACGCCCCGCTGAAACCGGCGCCGATCACGGGTGTCGCCGCCCCAGACGTCCCCGCTGCACCGGCGAGCGCGAGCCCGACGACGAACATCCATGCCGCGGCAACCCCGCCCATCCGCCTGCGACCGCCAGCCGACTCCGCGCCATTGCCTGTCATGAGGACCTCGCTGCCACGACCGCGCCGGAGGGGGCGGCCCGCACGGCAGCCTGCGTCGGGACGGCGCGCGGCAGCAACGGGAACCCGACGAATCCGCGGGAACGGGGTGTGAGTCCCGCGGCGCAGCGACGGACGCGAAACCGCCGCTGCGCCCTACATGCGCCTGAACAGGTGCGCGAACGATGCGCTGACGGGGAGGGTTTCCTTGCGGTCCCTGAACTGCACGGTGAGGCGCCCGCGCAGGTCGCGGTGGACGGCGGCGACCGCGTTGATGTTGACCACCACGCCGCGGTGGATCTGCACGAAGACGTCGGGGTCGAGCTCGTCGAGCAGCTCGCGGATGGTCTTGTTGAGCAGCGACTGCTCGGTGGCCGTCACCGCGACGGTGTACTTGTTGTCCGCCTGGAAATAGCAGATGTCGTCGACGGTGACCAGGCGCACGCTGCGGCCCCGGGCGAAGGTGATCCAGCGCAGGTAGCGGCGCGCAGCCCCGCCCCGTTCGGCGAGGGTCCGCAAAGCGCCCTCGATGCGCGCCGGGGCTGCGCTGATCCGCTCCCTCACCCGTCCCACCGCGGCGGCGAGCCGCGTGGGGTCGATCGGCTTCAGCACGTAGTCGATGGCGCCGTGCTGGAAGGCGGCGATCGCGTACTGGTCGTACGCCGTGACGAACACCACGTGGCATCGCCCGCTCGCCGCGCGCGCGACCTCGAGCCCGGTCACGCCCGGCAGCTCGATGTCGAGGAAGATGGCGTCGGGGTGATGGGCGTCCAGCGCCTCGATGGCGGCGATCCCGTCCTCCGCCTCGGCGCGAATGTCGAGCTCCGGCCACAGCGCCCCGAGCGCCTCGCGCAATTCGCGGCGCAGCGCGGGCTCGTCCTCAGCGATGACGGCCGTCGGCCGGTTCATGCGGAATCTCCAGGGTCATGACCGCGCCGCGCCCGCCTTCCGACCGGGTCGCAAGCGACCAGCGGTCGCCGTAGAGCGCGGCGAGGCGCTGCTCGACGTCCTGCGGATCGCCGTCGAACTGGCCTGAAAGCCGCCGGTCGCTGCGGCAGGCGACCTCCACGCGCAAGCGCCCCGCTGCGCTGGACGCGGCGATGCGGATCGCCGCAGGGGGCGCGAGGCCCGTCGGGTCCGACGGCAGCAGGCGGCCGATCAGCGGCAGCAGGACCATCGTCGGCATCGCCGCACGGCCGGCCACTTCGTCGATCCCGACGTCCAGTGCGAGCGTTTCGCAACCATGGCTTCCGATCACCTTGAGGTACGCGGCTGCCAGGTCCACCTCCTCGCGCAGGCTCACCGCGTCCTCGCGCAGGCGCGGCAGCGCGCCGCGCAAGTACGCGATCAAATCGCCCAGCACCGCATGGCCCTGCGCCGCGTCGCGCTCGTAGAGGTCGCGCACGCGCTCGAGGCTGCCGAAGAGGAATTGCGGCTCGATTCGGGCCCGCAGCGCCTGCAGTCGCCATTCGGCGGTCCGCGATCGCGCCTGCGCCCTCTGCACCTGTGCCGCCTTCAGGTCCTCGGTCGCGCGCGATGCGCTGCGCCGACTGACGTAGATGAAGACGACCAGCGAGCCCCAGATCAGGTATTCGCAGAACACCATGAAAGGCTCGGCGAGGATTGGGACGCCCAGCGCGGGGTCGAACGACCATACGCGCAGATGCAGGGGCTGCCGCAGGCTCCACTGGAGCACCGTGGCAATGGCCGCGGACGCGAACAGCGCAAAGCCGTAGGCTGCGAACGTGCCGACGCCGCCGTCGACCCTCCGATCCGCGGCGGGAAGAGCGACGGCAATGGCCATCGCGCCGGTGAGGTAGACGACGACGCCCGACAGCCAGATCTCGGGATCGATGCGTGGCGGGTGATCCGGTGCGGCATAGGCGGTCTCGAGGGCCGACCATGCACAGACCGCCAGGACGATCGCCAGAGCGGGAACGAGCCGGGCCCGGGCGATGCGCAGCGCCGCAGCGCGCGCGGCCGCCGGCGTCGACCTCGCGCCAAATCCCAGCGGTACCGGCGGCATCGTCTGCGGCATCACGGGCTCACCGCGATGCCATCGCCGGGGTCGCGACGCCAGGGCAGCAGGATGCTCGCGGTGGCACCGCCCAGCTCGTTGTTCTCCAGGACCAGCCTCGCGCGGTCGCCGAACTCGGCGGCGAGCCGCGCCGAGATGTTGGCGAGCCCGATGCCGGTGCCGGAGGCGCTGCCGAAACCCACGCCGGTGTCGGCGACGCTCACGACGATCCGGTCGTCCTCGGCCCGCGCGGCGACACGGACGAGGCCGCCACCCGGCCGCGGCGCGAGTCCGTGCTTGATGGCGTTCTCGGCGAGAGTCAGCAGCATCATCGGCGGCACGGGATGCGAGCGCAGTTCACGGGGAATGTCGATGGCGAACGACAGGCGCCGGCCCATCCGGATCTGCTGGATGCGCAGGTAGGCCTCGAGCAGCTCCGCATCGCCCCCGAGCGTCGAGGCGCGATGGCCGATGCCGGGCAGCGCGACCCGCAGGTAGCGGATCAGGCTCTCCAGCATCTCGCGGCCGCCGCCCCGATCCTCGGCATACAGGCGGCGCACGTTGGCGAGGGTGTTGAACAGGAAATGCGGCGCGATCTGCGCCTGCAGCACCTGCATGCGCGCCTCGGCCATCTCCCGTTCGTAGGTGACGCGGTCGATCTCCGCCTGTCGCGCGGCGTCGCGCTGCGCGGCCCCGTAGCGATGGAACTCGTTGGCAACGACCAGCAGCGCTCCGAGGATCGCGTAGCGCGGCCACAGGTAGAGCGCCACGCCGAGGCTGCTCCCGCGAAGCAGCGTGCCCACGCCCGCCGATCCCACGACCGCGAGCGCCAGGGCGGCCCAGCGCCTGCCGCCGCGCTGCGGGCCGAGATTCGCGGTGGCGAGGATGACGACGACCATGGACACGGCCTGCAGCAGCAGCACGGCATAGCCGATGCCGACCCCCCGCAGCCAGGGCGAGAGGTCGTCGATGGCCATGCGGTCGGCCGACGTGCCGAGCACCCGCAGCAGCAGCCAGCCGGCGAGGAAGACCGCCAGGCGGGGCGTCAGCCCCGCAAGCGCGCGATGCCAGCGACGCGTTGGCCGGAGTCGCTCGAGTGGCAGTGCGTCGGCTGTCTGCATCGCGCCTCGCGGTCGTCGTTGGGACAAGGACCTGCGCGCGGGAGCCTGGGACCCCACCCGCGCCGCGCGAGCATACGATGGCGGCCGCCGGCCCGGCAAACGGCCGCCGACGGAGCGGGAAATTCGGGGTGTGAGCCGGGCGCCGCCGGCGCGGGTCCGGGATGGACCGGGCGGTCGCGCCCGGGGCTCAGGTCTCGGTCGGCAGCCCGGCCCCGATCAGGGTCTCGCGCAGCTTGTAGAGGCGGTCGCGCAGTTCGGCGGCGCGCTCGAACTCGAGGTTCTTCGCCGCCTCCTGCATCTCCTTCTCGACCTGGCGCAATTCGCGCTCGAGATCCTTCTCCGCCATCCCGGCGTAGTGGGCCTTCTCCTGCGCCGCCTTCAGGCCGCGGCGCGCCTCGTCGATGTCGTAGACGCCGTCGATCATGTCGCGGATGCGCTTCTCCACACCCTTGGGCGTGATGCCCATCTGCAGGTTCCACGCGATCTGCTTGGATCGCCTGCGCTCGGTCTCGTCGATCGCGGCCTTCATCGAATCGGTCATGCGGTCGGCGTAGAGGATCGCCGTGCCGTTGAGGTGGCGCGCGGCGCGACCGATGGTCTGGATCAGCGACCGCTCGGCGCGCAGGAAACCCTCCTTGTCGGCGTCGAGGATCGCCACCAGCGACACTTCGGGGATGTCGAGGCCCTCGCGCAGCAGGTTGATCCCGACCAG
>JBLMVY010000206.1:0-19725 GCA_050256935.1 Candidatus Levyibacteriota bacterium
CAGGTTGTCGAAGAACAGCTCGTTGGTCTCGTGATTGACCATGTTCGCGATCGGCCGCACGTCGAGACCGTTCCCGATCGCCTCGCGGAGGTCGACGAGGAAGACCGACATTCCGTCGGATTTCCGGGCGACATCGCCGATCGGCGTCGTGCGCGCGAGCAGGATCATCAGGTCCGAATGCCGGACGCGCGACGTCCATACCTTCTGGCCGTTGACGACGTAGGACGCGCCCTTGCGCACGGCGGTGGTGCGCAGCCCCGTCGTGTCGGTCCCCGTGGTCGGCTCGGTGACGGCCATCGCCTGGAGGCGCAGCTCGCCGCTCGCGATCTTCGGCAGGTACGCCTCCTTCTGCGCCTCCGAACCGTGGCGCAGCAGGGTGCCCATGTTGTACATCTGGCCGTGGCAGGCACCCGAGTTGCCCCCGGCGCGGTTGATCTCTTCCATGATCACCGACGCCTCGGTCAGGCCCAGCCCCGACCCGCCGTAGCGCTGCGGGATGAGGGCGGCGAGCCACCCGGCGCGGGTCAGCGCGGCAACGAAAGCCTCCGGGTAACCCCGTTCCTCGTCGACGCGCCGAAAGTAATCGGGTGGAAACTGCGCGCAGAGATCCCGCAGCGCGCCGCGGATATCCTGGAAGCGATCGTCTGGCTGCCGCATGGCGTTCGGCGCGCCGCAGACCGGCCGCGCCCATGGAGAACCGGCCGCCATCTTAGCGTGTCCCGATCGGAGGCCGCCCGGCCGGAGCGCGACCCCTGGTCCCGGGTTTTGCGATAATCGGGGCATGCAGAACCTCTACGTTTCGATCAAGGCGGTCCACATGGCGAGCGTCGCCACGAGCTTCGCGCTGTTCGCCGTTCGCGGCGCATGGCGATGGCGTTTGCCGGAGAGGTTGCGCCAGCGCTGGGTGCGCATCGTTCCCCATGTCGTGGACACCATCCTTCTGGCCTCGGGCATCGCGCTGGCGGCGATGATCGGCGCCTCCTCGGGCGCCCACGCATGGCTCGGGGCCAAGGTCGCCGGCCTCGTCGTCTACATCGTCCTGGGCAGCATCGCGCTCAAGCGGGGCAGGACGGCGACCGTCCGTTCGGCGGCGTTCTTCGCCGCACTGGTGACCTTCGCCTGGATCGTCTCGGTCGCCGTCACCAAGTCGCCGGCGGGATTTTTCGCCCTGCACTGAGGAACCGCATCGTGGCGCGGCCCGCGACCCGCTCGATCAGCGGGCGGGTCCTGCCGTCGTTGATGCGAATCAAGGCGGCGCGCAGGACGCTGCCCTAGGGTCGCAGCTTCCGCCCGACACCGGCTGCGGAGCCGGGGGCACGCCGAGGAAGCCAGCGCATGCGACTCCTGCTGATCAACCCGAAATATCCGGAGAGCTTCTGGAGCTTCAAATGGGCGGTCGACGGCATCCTGCCGTCGAAGCGCGCGATCAATCCGCCTCTCGGGCTGGCCACGCTCGCAGCGCTGTGTCCTCCGTCCTGGACGGTCGAGATCGTCGACGAGAACATCGAATCGATTCCGCTCGCGCCCGATGCCGACATCGTCGGGGTGTGCGGGATGGGCGTGCAGTTCGAGCGCCAGCGCGAGCTCCTCGAGTACTACCGGGAGCGCGGCCACCATGTCGTCGCGGGCGGCAGCTTCGCCTCGCTGTGCCCCGAGCGCTACACGTCGCTCGCCGACACGGTCGTCGCGGGTGAGGCCGAGTACGTCTGGCCGCGGTTCTGTTCCGACATCGAGCACGGCAGCGCCGGGCCCATGTACCGGGAAACGGGCGTCGTCGCGCTGGCCGATTCCCCGACGCCACGTTTCGACCTGCTGAAGCTCGAGCGCTACTCGACGGCGACGATGCAGTTCTCGCGCGGCTGCCCCTACCTCTGCGAGTTCTGCGACATCATCGTCATGTTCGGACGCAAGCCCCGGACCAAGACCGTCGCGCAGATCGAGCGGGAGCTCGACGCCCTGCGCGCCGTCGGTGCCCGCAACGTGTTCTTCGTCGACGACAACCTGATCGGCAACCGAGCCGTCGCCAAGGACCTGCTGCGCGGGCTGATCGAATACCAGGCCCGCCACCGCTACCGGTTCCGCTTCGGGACCGAAGCGTCGATCAACCTCGCCGGCGACGCCGAGTTGATGCAGCTGATGCGCGACGCGAACTTCGGGTGGGTGTTCATCGGCATCGAGTCCTCGGATCCCCAGACGCTGAAGGACACGCGCAAGACGCAGAACACCCATCAGGACGTCCTGCAGTCGATCCGCACGATCTACGGCTACGGCATCGACGTCCTCGGCGGATTCATCGTCGGGTTCGACAACGACACGCTGGAGACTTTCGACACCCAGTACCGGTTCATCATGGACTCGGGCATCCAGGCGGCGATGGTCGGCCTGCTGACTGCGCTGCCCCGGACACCGCTCTACGAGCGGCTGGAGCGCGAGGGCCGGCTGCGCACCGGCATCGATCCCGCCGACAACACCAAGCTGTCGACCAACGTCATTCCGAAGAGGCTCGCCTACGACCAGATGATCGATGCCTACCAGGATCTCTACCGGCGGCTGCTCACCGACCGCGGGATCGCGGACAGGATCCGCAACAAGCTGCGCCACCTCGGGCCACCCGTCTACGAGGGCGAGTACCCGCCGCTGCAGAGGATCGGCATCGTCGCTCGACTGCTGGTCAGGGGCATCGCCCCCGGGGGGCTTTCGCGCCTGCACCATTTCCTGCGATCGATTCCCTGGAGCGCCCCCCGCAAGCTGCCGCTCGCGATCGTCGACTGGATCGCGGGCCTGGCGATGCGCGATTACGTGCAGCGCCACTTCGCGCAGGCCGGCAGTCGCGCTTCGGTGTCCCTCGAGCGCAGGATCGCGACCATGCGCGACCTCGTCGCCGAGCATGTTCGCATCGGCCGCGTGTCGCTCGCGGCGCGGGCCGCGCGGGTCGAGCTGTCGCTTTCACTCGAGACCGCCGCGGGGCGGCGCTTTTTCGTTCGCCTTGGCCGGCAGCTGGACCGCCTGCTGAGCTCCCAGGGCACGACGCTGATGCTCGACATCGATTCGCTGTTCGCGCGCGAGGCGCCCGACTTCCAGCGGCTTCTGGCGCGACTCGCGCGTCATGGCGATCGCGTCTTCATCATCCTGAACGAGCGCCTGCATCGGCTGGTTCAGGTCGATTCGTCGCGCTTCAACCTGATGCTGCGGCCCGCCGGGACCTGACCGCCCTGACGCCTATTCCATCGCGCGCGCGATCCGCTCGGGCGTCAGCGGCAGGTCCCGCACGCGCAGGCCCATCGCGTCGTACAGGGCATTGGCGAGTGCGGCGGCGGTCGGTCCCGCCGCGCATTCACCGACGCCGAGCGGCGGTGCCTCGGGCCGGTCGATGATCTGCACCTCGATGTCGGGCACCTCGTCGAAGCGCAGGATCGGGTAGCTCTCCCAGGAGCGCGTGGTCACGCGCGTCGCGTCCCACAGCACCTGCTCCTTCAGCGTCCAGCTGATCGCCTGGATGATCCCGCCCTCGACCTGATTGGCGAGCGCATCCGGATTGATCACCTCGCCGGCATCGACGGCGGCAACCACGCGCCGGACCTCGAGCTTCGCCCCGACCGCGACTTCGGCGATCACCGCGCACCAGGCGCTCGCGCCCTTGTAGCGACCGAAGCCGATGCCCCGGCCCCGCGTGCCGTCCCCCTTTTCCCCCGGCGTCCACTTCGCCGCCTTCGCAGCGCCCTCGATCACCGCACGCGCTCGCGGATCGCCCAGATGCCGCAGCCTGAAGGCGACCGCATCCTCGTCGGCGGCCGCCGCGAGCTCGTCGATGAACGACTCGATCGCGAACACGTTGGCGTAGGCGCCGAGCGAGCGCAGCGCCGACACCCGCAGCGGGGAATCGGCGACGAGGTTGAAGGCGATCTCGTGCGCCGGGAAATCGTACGACGGGACCGAGTTTCGCGCGGCGCCACCGCGCGGCAGCGGAACGTCCCTGGGTTTCGAAGGCGCAAGCGGCGGGTCGAGATGCCAGGCCGCCAGCAGGTCGACGCCCTCGCCGGAGCCCGGCCGGCTGCTGTGCGTGTGGCTCCACGCCTCGTGCTGCCACCCGACGACGCGCCCGTCGGCGTCGAGGGACGCCGCGATGTCCACGATCATCCCGGTGCCGAAGGGCGACGACGCGAGCTCGTCCTCGCGCGTCCATTGCACGAGCACCGGCCGACCGCAGGCGCGAGCCAGCAGGGCCGCGTCGAGCGCGACGTCGTCCGCGCCGTTGTGGCCGTAGCAGCCGGCGCCGTCGGCGTGGATGACGTCGACGTCGGCGGCCGCGACGCCGAGCGCGCGCGCGACCTGGTTGCGAAGGTGATGGCTGCCCTGCGTGTGCGACCAGATCGTGAACCTGCCCTGCGCAAGCCGCGCGAGCGCGCACGATGGCCCGATCGACGCATGGGCGAGATAGGGCTTGGAGTAGCTCGCCGCGATGCGCTTCGCCACGCCGGACACCGGCAGCTCGCCCTTGGCGCTGACGATGGTGCGCTCGGCGGGCATCGCGCGCAGGAATTCGCGAAGCTCGGTCGAGCCCGGCATGGAGGCGCGCTCGACCCACGACGACGCGGCGCGCGCGGCCTTCAGCGCCGCCACCGCCTGCTCCTCCCTCTCGGCGCAGATGCCGACGAAGCTGCCGTCGACGACGACCGCGACCACCCCGGGAAGGGCCCTGATCGCCGTGGCGTCGAGGGCCTCGAGCGTCGCGCCCGGGGAAGGCGGCCGCAGGACGCGTCCGTAGACCATTCCCGGAAGCGTCATGTCGTGAACATAGGCGCCGCCGGTCAGCTTCGCCGGCAGGTCGCGGCGGCGCACGCTCTCGCCCGCGACGACGCGCTCCGCGGCGGGCTTGGGCACGGCGCCGCCGGTGGCGTCGCGCGCGAGGTCCACGCGCGGCGCGAGATCCCAGTAGCTGGTCGAAAGATCGGTGCCCGCGAGGTGGATGCTGCCGTCGCGTATGCGCAGCTCCGCGGTCGACACCTCGAAGGCGCGCGCAGCCTCCTCGAGGAACAGCGCCCGCACCTCCGCGCAGGCCTGGCGCACCGACATGCCGCCGACCTCGATCGACTGGCTGCCCGACGTGTAGCCTTCGTCGGGAGACCGGGTCGTGTCACCGGCCACCACGCTGACCCGTCCGACGTCGACGTCGAGCTCGTCGGCGGCGATCTGGGCAAGCGCCGTCCGGATTCCCTGCCCGATCTCGACCTTGCCGCTCCACACGGTCACCGTGCGCTGCGGGTCGAAGCGCACCCAGCGGTCGAGGCGCGGCGTGGCGGCGAGGCTCTGGGGAAGCGCAGGCCGGGTCATGACCTTGGCGGCCGCGCCATTGCGGCGGCCGCCGAGCGAATCGCGCGCAGGACGCGCACATGCGCGCCGCAGCGGCAGAGATTGCGGTCGAGCGCCGTCCGGATCTCGTCGTCGGTCGGATCGGGGACGCGGTCGAGCAGCGCGACCGCGGCCATCACGATGCCGTTGGAGCAGTAGCCGCATTGGGCCGCCTGGTGGTCGATGAACGCCTGCTGCACCGGATGCAGCGTCGTCCCGTCGCCAATGCCCTCCACGGTCGTGATGTCGTGGCCCTGGGCCGACCACAGCGGCACGTCGCAGGACTGCACCGCACGTCCGTCGAGCAGCACCGTGCAGGCCCCGCAATGCGCTTCGCCGCACCCGAATCGCGTCCCCTTGAGACCGAGATCGTTGCGCAGCACGTACAGCAGCGGCGTGTCCGGCCCGGCCGGCACCTGACGTTCGACGCCGTTCACGCGCAGGGTGGAAATCTTCACGCTGGAGGGTGCAGTCATCGGCTGGCTCGATCCCGCCTCGATCCGGGCAGCATGCGCTGGAACACGCCGTCCCGGTCGACCAGGAGATGCTTGAGGGCCGCCGCGACGTGCAGCGCGATCAGGGCGGCGAGGACGAAAGTCACGATCCTGTGCGTGCCGGCCATGCGTTCGCGGAGCGCGACGTCGTCCCATCCCCAGTGCGGCAGGGGAACGCCGAAGAGCTTGGGGCCGAACCTGCTGAACGACGAGGTCAGGTATCCGAACGCGACAGAAAGCACCAGGGAGACGTACAGGACGACGTGACCCAGGCTCGCCGCGCGCCGCTCCCACTCCGGCATCGACATGGGGAGGGGCGGCGACGGGTGCACCAGCCTGCGCGCGATCAGCGCGACGATCAGCGCGGCTGCGACGATGCCCAGCGACTTGTGCAGATTGTAAAAAATTCCACGCGCCGGAGTCTGCCTGGGGATTCCCACCATGTACCAGCCGATGCCCAGCAGCGCGATGACCGAGATCGCGACCAGCCAGTGCAGGAGCACGGTCGCGCCGTCGTGACGGCGGGGCACGGTCGGTGCGGAAACGGTTGCAGCCTGCGCTGCGATGGTCCCGGTTTGCATGGGTCGTCCAGACGGCGAGATGGTCGGCGCCTGCGCTGCGCGATACCATCGCGGCGCGGCAGCCGGATTCGGGCGGCCTTCTATTGGAGCATAGGAATCGATGAACGCAAAAGCGATTTGTGCGGCGGCGGGCGCGCTCGCGCTGACAGCGGCCGCTTCGGCTGCAATTGCCGGCGTCCCCACCAACGTCGCCTACGTCAGCACGCCCGAGGGCGTGACGGTGATCGACCTCGCGCGCCTCGCGCCCATCGGCCAGATCGATGTCGGCGGCAAGGGCCCGCGCGGCATCGCGATCACCTCGGACGGCAGATACCTGCTGACGGCCAACCAGCACACGGCCGACGTCTCGGTCATCGACACGACAACGTCGAAGGTCGTTCGCCGCATTCCCATCGGCAAGAACCCGGAGTTCATGCGCATCCAGCGCGACGACGCGATGGCATACGTCACCTACGAGCCATCGGTGGTCTCCGGACCGCCCGGCAAGGCCCCGAAGGAGGAGGCAGGCGGCTCGCCCGCCGAAGTCGCGGCGGTCGACCCGCAGGGCGGCACCGCGAAGAGCTTCCTCACGGGAGGACGCGAGACCGAAGGCATCGAGTTCTCGCCCGACGGCAAGTACATCGTCGTCGCCAACGAGGGCAACGACACGGTCGCCCTGTACGACAAGGCGACCGGCAAGGTTGCGCGGACCATCGACGTGAAGGCCTGGGGCAGCCGGCCGCGCGGAGTCAAGATCTCGCCGGATGGAAAGACCTACGTCGTGACGATGGAGAACTCGAACAACTTCGTCGTGTTCGACCGCGATTTCAACTTCGTGCGGTCGGTCCCGACCGATCTCGGCCCCTACGGCGTGACCTTCGATCGCAGCGGCAAGCACATCCTGATCGCCGCCGCACGCTCGAGCGAACTCGAAGTCTTCGACGCCGGCACCTATGCTCCGATCGCCAAGGCGCCGCTGGGCAAGCGCTGCTGGCACTTCAGCTTCACGCCCGACGGCTCGAAGATCGTCGTCGCCTGCGGACGCTCCGACGACCTGCACGTGGTCGATGCGGCGACCTACAGGCCGGAGAAGGTGATCGCCAACGTGCATCTGCCCTGGGGTGTGGTCACCTACCCCAAGGCCTACGGGACGCTGGACGCCCCCTGAGAGCGGATCACTGCGCCGGGGCGTGGACGCCGCCGGTCCTCTGCGCAGCTTCCCGGATCAGCCCGACGCATCGGAGGAGGTAGCTCGCGAACACGGGATTTCGCGGGTCGAGCGCATCGGCATGCGTCGACCCGACTTCGAAGCGCTTGAGGCCCCCGGTGAAGATCTTCCTCCAGGCCGCCGGATCGTAGCTCCCGGCGCGCTGGCGACTGCACAGCATGTAGACGGTTCCGTCGTAGGGCGCCGGTCGATGACGGGCCAGCGCCTCCTCGAACGCCGAGGCCACGCGGATGACGGTCTTCATGTAGGCCGGGTTGTCCGCGGGGCCGGCGCTTCCTCCGAGGGCGCGGCGTCGCTGCATCTTCGCGATGAAGTTTTCCTCGGTCATCTGCGAATAGCCGGCCTCCAGCAGGCGGTCCGGCGGGTCCAGCAGCAGCAGCGGCAGCACCTGCTCCCCGGCGGCCCGCAGCATGCGCGCCATGGCCGCCACGACGTATGCGCCCGCACAAAGCGCCGCGAGGAAATAGGGGCCGTGCGGCCGCTGCGCACGGATCTCGCGGACATAATCGGCCGCCATGTCCTCGACGCTGGTGTGCGGATCCTGCAACCCGTCGAGGCCCCGCGCCTGGATCGCCCATACCGGCTGGTCGTCGCCGAGCAGCCGCATGAAGTGGGGGCTGACGAACGCCTGCCCATGGCGGCCATGGACGAGGAACAGAGGCGGCGCACTGCCCTGCCGCCACAGCGGCATCAGCACCGGCGCCTCCCAGTTCGGATCTCGCGCCGCAGCGCTCATCCGGCGCACTTCCCCGGCGATGCCCTGCACGGTCGCGTTCTCGTGGAAGTTCGCGATGCGCACATCGAAGGCCGCACCCAGACGCGACTGCAGCTCGGTGCTCAGCAGCGAATCGCCGCCCAGCAGGAAGAAGTCGTCGTCCCTTCCGATGGGTGCGACCCCCAGCAACTCGCCGAACACCGTGGCAATGGTTCGCTCGACCTCGTCGCGGGGGGCATCGATCGCCCGCGCCGAGTTCGATGGCGAGGGCGAGACTGACGCCAGCGCCTGCCGGTCGACCTTGCCGGTCGCGGTCTCGGGCAGCGTGTCGAGGAACACGAACGCCGACGGCAGCATGTAGGACGGAAGGCGCGCGGCGAGTCGCTGCCTGAGGACCGCCGGCGCGCGATCGGCGGGCTCGCGGACCGACACGTAGGCAACGAGCCGCATCGAATCGGCTTCGCTCTCGACCGGCGCCGCCAGGACCGCGCCTTTGGATATCCCGGGACAGGTCGCGAGCGCGGCCTCGATCTCGGCCAGGTCGACCGAGTTGCCGCGAACCTTCACCCGTCCTCCCTGACGCCCGAGGAAATGCAGGTTGCCCCGGTCATCGAATCGGCCGAGGTCGCCGCTCCGGTACTGCCTCCAGCCCGGCTCGCGTGAATCGTCGGAGAACGCGGCGGCGGCGAGCTCGGCCCGCCGCCAGTAGCCCGGGCTCACGTGGGGACTGCAAACGACGAGGTCGCCCACTTCGTCGGTCGCCGCTTCGCTGCCGTCGGGACGAAGGATCAGCACGCGTACGCCTTCGGGGCAGCGGCCCACCGGAATGACCGCGCCGGGCGACCCGGCATCGCGGTGGCCCACGGCATGCTGCGCCACCAGCCCGACCTCCGTCGATGCGAGCTGGTTCACGAGGATGCAGTCATCGGCGGTATGGGCGCGAAAGAGATCGACATCGCTCGCGAAGACCGACTCGCCCCCGAGGTCGATGACCCGCAAATGCGGCAGCACCCGACCGGGCGCGAGGCGGCTCGCGAGCTCGCGGAAGACCGTCGGGACGGCGTGCAACACGGTGATGCGTTCGCGATCGAGCCAGTCCGCAAGCGACGCCAGTCCGTCGCGGCGCAGGTCGTAGGCGCACAGCGTGGCGCCGTTGAACAGGCTCCCGTAGACGTCCATGTTCGCCGCGCTGAAGCTCAGCGTGTAGAGGACGGAGATGCGATCCGCATGGTCGATGCGCAGCGCCTTGACATAGGCATCGACGAAGAACTGCACGTTCCGGTGCGTCTGGCAGACGCCCTTCGGCCGGCCGGTCGAGCCGGAGGTGTAGCAGAGATACAGGACCGAGTCGGGTGCCACCTCGGGCAACGACCGCTCGCGACCGTCTCCGGCACGTTCGCCGATCGACTCGACCTCGACGATCGCGCATCCCGCCGGCGCGATGGCCCGCGCCCGCTCGCGCAGGCGGCCCTCCGTCAGGAGCATGAACGGCTCGCAGTCCGCGAGGATCAGCTGCAGGCGCTCTGTCGGATCGCCCGCATCGAGCAGGACATAGGGGCGTGCGCTCCTGGCGACTCCGAACATCGACTCGATCGCCGGGATCTTCCTCTCGAAGAAAAGGCCGACGCGTCCATCGCGGCCGTCGCCGGCGGCGAGCACGTGCTGCGCAATGGCGTTGGCCGCGGCATCGAGCTCGCCATAGGTCAGTCTGGCATCGCGCTCGACGATGGCGATCGTCTCCGGGGCGCGGCTGGCGACCTCCGCAAGGCGGTCGCCGATGGTCCGGACAGGTGCAGGCATCGTCGTGTCTCCAGGCGCGGCCGAACGCATCCTAGGCGGCCACGGCAGTCTGGCGGGAATTCCTCGCCGGAATTTCGCGCAACGGTGTGCGGGCCGCGAGCCACGCACACTGGTCCGCCGGCACACCGAGCCGCGCCAGGATGTCCAGCGCGATGTCGCGGCGGCGACGCCCGAACATCCAGTGGTAATGCACGTGCAGCGGGGGATGCGCAAACCAGCGAGGATCGACCTCGCCTTCCACCGCGACCAGATGCAGCGGCAGGTTGTAGTGATCGGGATAGTGCTGCACGCGGTCGGTCGTGCTCCAGAGCGCGAGCGCCAGGGCCGTCTGGCTCGCGCCCCAGTATTCGCTTCCCGCGGTCCCGACGCTTCCCGTGGACGCGACGATGTCGATCCCACTGCCGTGATAGGGCTTGAGGCCCGCACGCAGCGACGCGCCGAAGATCTCGGCGCAGCGCGTCAGGATGCCGCGCGACCGGCGCACGATTGCAAGCCCACCGTTGTAGGAAGCACGGATGCGGTCGTCGCCGATGGTCGTCGTCACCATGGGAAGGCGGTCCAGCGAGATGCCGCAGAACGCCGCGAGCGCGGCCCAGTAGGCTTCGAAGCGGTCGCCCGGACCCCGCGTGGCGCTGCCCTTGAGATCGACGGGCCTGACCGCGGCGTCGGCGTCGCCGGGCATTTCCGGCTCGCCCAGCCACACGGTGTCGCTGTCCAGGACGATGAGGAAATCGGTGCCGACGCACGCCTCGGCGTGCGCACCCGCGAACACGCGATTCGCCGGTGCGTATTCAAGACAGCGGGTGTTGAGCGGCTCGTCGATGTACTCGACCTCGAGTTCCTCGAGCGCAATCCGCGTGTCCCGGTCGACGCCCAGGCCCGGGCGCGGCGCGTAGGCGAGGATCGGCGCATCGCGGTAGCGCCCGCCAAACCGGCGGATGCTCCGGCACAGCAGCAGCGCCTGGTCGCGGATCGCGTTGCCTTCGATGCACAGGACGAAGCTCGCCGAAGGCGAGGACCCACCCGTGGCATCGGCGCACGCGACGGCGCTCGATGTCGTCATCGCGGTGGAGCGGTGCAATCGCGGCATCGCGGCATCGCAGCGCGCCAGAAAGCGGTGGTAAAGATCGCGAACCGCCCCGCCCGTCGGCATTTCGGAGGTGACTGCATCCAGCGCGTCGCCGTTGGCGTTCTGCCTCCGCAGGCCACGCTCGAGGAAGCGGTCGATCTCCTCGGCGTGGGTCAGCGAATCGAGTGGCAGGTCGAGTCGCTCACCGATGCGGCAGACGATGCGCCGCCAGTCGTCGAGCAGGTCGGTGTAGCGGACGTGGACGGCGTCGACCCCCGAGTCGGCGAACTCCGCGATTCGCCGCGAGTACGCGAGCCACAGCGCCAGACCGTCGTCCACCGACATGTCGCCTCGCGCCTGCAGCGACTTCGCCACCTCCACGGGATGGCGGACGGGGACCACATACACCGGCCGGTAGCCTGCCGCCACGAGGGCACGATGCCACAGCGGCGCAAGCACGCCGATTCGCGGATCCTTGATCAGGATCATCGGCTGGTCTTCGTACTCCGCGGCCAGCAGCATTCGCGCATCGCTCACGAACTCGTCGACGACGTCGCCCTCGGCAGGGAGGTCGAAGTCGACGCGGTCCCACTCGCCGCCCAGCTGGCGCATGAGGCGCACGTTGAGATCGAGAACGGCCTCGGGCTCCCAGAATCCCTTCGGGTTCACGCCCAGCTTCGGCGGCTTGATCTTGGTAGGCAGGAAAGCGCCGCAGAGATTGAGGACCCGGGAGAGGGCCGACGTGCCGCTGCGGTGCATCCCGAGGACGATGACGGCCGTCCTCGCGCCGGCGTCGGCGGCCAAGCCGGCATCGTCGAATGCACCGGCCGGTGGCTCTTTGGCCCTCCAGTCGAGCGCGAGGGAGCGCAAGACGTCGACGGGCACGAGCGCTCCCTGTCCCGCCCGGAACGCGATCCTCAGCAACAGGTCGCGGTTGCCGGGGGCCTGCGGTGCAAGATCGTTGCCGCGGTCGAGACGGCCGGCGAGCGCTCCGGCGAGGAATTCCGCGAAGATGCGATCGGCCTCCTCGGCTGTCCGCGCCTTCGACTCGGAGATCGTGTTGTGCTCGTGGATCCGGTAGTGGTACAGGGGCCGGTGGACGACGACCGGCTCCGCGTGACCGGCGGCGCGCAGGCAGAAATCCCAGTCGTGGTTGTAGCGGAAGTCGCGGAATCCTCCGACGGAATGGAAGAAATCGCGCTCGACGAACAGGTTGCCGCTCGAGACCGCCACATTGTATTCGAGCACCGTGAAGCTGTTCGGCTGCGTTCCCAGAAAGCTGCGCTGCTTGTGCTGGATGTGGCAGATTCCGGCATCGGTGAGCAGCGATGCGCCCGACGCTCCGACCATGCTGCGGACCAGCGAGAACCCCCAGCGTGCGCCCGTGCCGGCGATCTCGTCGACCATGCAGGCGATGCGGTCGGGGGCATAGCAGTCGTCGGAGTTCAGGAACGCGAGGTAGTCGCCCCGCGCCAGCGCGGCGCCTTCGTTGAGGGTCGCCGGCGCACCGCGGTTTTCGCGGACGATCACCCGCGAGGGAACGGCGAGGCTTTCCGCGGCGGATTTGGCGATCGCAGCGGTACCGTCGACCGAGCCGTCGTCGACGACGATGAGCTCGATGTGCGGATACGTCTGGGCGGCGACCGAGGCGATGGCCTCGCGGACGAAGCTCGCGTGGTTGAACGCGGGGAGCACGACGCTGACCAGGGGCGACGCCCCCGTCCTGCCCGCGCCCCTGGCACGCTCCCGCGCGGCAAAGCGCTCGAGCAACGCCGTCTGCCGGACGTTGGCTTCGCGCGCCAGCAGCTTGCCCAGCACCAGACCGAGGTTGTGCCGGATCGACGGAACGCCCCAGCCGGTCGCCTCCGCCGCGTCCCACAGGATGTCGAGCGCCTCGCGATAGCGCATCCGCTCGAGCTGGACGACGCCGAGCATGTGCAGGGCGTCGACGTCGGACGGGTCTTCCACGAGTGCCTGCCGATAGAGCGACTCGGCGCGCCCGAGCCGCCCTTCGCGCTGCGCCGCAAGCGCGGCGAATCGCGCCCGAGGCGGCGGCGGCGCATCTGCCCCGCAGCAGTGCTTGAAGCGCTTGCCGCTGCCGCAGGGGCACGGGGCATTGCGACTTGCCATCGCGGGTCGGCTGACACCTGCGTCCACGCGGATCTCCCTGGATCGGCTCTGCTGACCGATCGGCGGATCATACCTCGGGCCGCCGCCGGGGTAACATCTGCGCAGTGCAACGCGGACGCAGGCACGCTCACCTTCATCATGGCGATCTATCGACTCGGCAACGCGACACCCCAGGTTCCGGCGTCGGCCTACGTGGCGCCCGGTGCGACCGTCATCGGCCGCGTCACGCTCGGCGAGCGCGCCAGCGTCTGGCCCGGCGCGGTCGTACGCGGCGACGACGACGCGATCAGCATCGGCGACAACACCAACGTCCAGGACGGCGCGGTGCTGCACGTCGACCCCGGGATCCCGATGGTCATCGGCAGCGATGTCACCGTCGGACACCAGGCGATGCTGCACGGCTGCACGATCGGCGACGGCACGCTGGTCGGGATCCAGGCCATCGTCTACAACCGGGCGACGATCGGGCGCGACTGTCTGATCGCGGCGGGCGCCGTGGTTCCCGAAGGCAAGGTGTATCCCGACCGCTCCCTGATCGTCGGCGTGCCGGCCAAGGTCCATCGCCCGCTGCGCGACGAGGAGCTCGCGGCAATGCGCAAGAACGTCGATGCCTATGTCAAGCGCGGCGACTGGTTCAGGAAGGACCTGCAGCCGGTCGACTGATCCACCCGGCCGGGCTGGGGCTGGGGCTGGGGCCGTCCCCGGGGCACCGGTTTCCGACAGCCGGTCGTCACCTGCCATCGGCGGCCGCGAATAATCGCTATGAGCACGCCGGGGTTTGGGAAATAATCCGGCTCACCGGATCGCTGCCTGTCACCGGCACCTCGGCGCGCACGCGATCGACGACGCGAATTCGAAGGACAACCCACGCCGCGGACGGTGCGACGAGCGATGGCCTCGAACGTCATTCAGCTGCCGACAGGACCGCGCTGGCGCGTTCTGATCGGACACCGGCGCAGCGACGTCCGCCACGCGCTGCGCACCCTGATCGAGACGGACAGCGTTGCCGTGGTGGAAGTGGCGGACGGCGAAGCGGCGCTCGCTGCGCTGGAGTACACGCGGTTCGACCTCCTGGTGCTGGAGCTCGACCTGCCGGGAAAGGACGGCGTGACCGTCATGCAGCTGCATCGCGTTCTGCTCGCGCACGAGAGCATTCGCGTTCCCCCACCCGCGATCATCCTCACCCTGGCCCCCGAGGTCCGGGGCAATGCGGCGCTGCTCGACCATCTGCGCACGCTGGGCGTTGCCGAGGTCATCGACGACGCACCGCGGCGCGAGGTTGCAGGCGTCGTCGAGGAGATCCTCCGGGCGCGCGCCGCCCAAACCGCCGCGGACAAGCCCGCCGCGGCCTGAGCGCATCCCGGCTGGATCGGTGGAGGCCCGCGGCCGGGCCGCGACCGGGCGCGCGCAGGCGAGTGCGCTGGCGCCTCCGGGTCGATCAGGCAGCGAGCCTGCGCGCCGCGAAGATCGCCGCGACCACGGCGATCCCGCCGGAAATCACGTAGGGAAGCGCCGGCGAACGGAAATAGAGCGAGGTCGCGAACAGCGGCCCGACGATGCGCGCAAGCGCCCCGGCGCTTTGCGCGACGCCGATGGTCGCGCCTTGCTCGCTGGCCGGCGTCAGGTTGGAGAGCAGCCCGAAGACCGGGGCACGCGTGAGCGCTGAGCCGATGGAGAGCAACGCGAGCGCGAACAGCATTTCGATCCAGGGCCAGTCCGAGGCGTGCAGCAGTGCCGACCAGATCAATGCGCCCTCGCCCTTGATGAAAGGCAGCAGCGCGAGCGCGATGCCGGTCAACAGCAGGCTGAGGGCGATCAGCCTCGCCTCGCCGAGCGCCTTCACCAGCCGGCCGATGGCCCCGCCCTGGATGAGCGCGCCGATGACGCCGCAAAAGACGAACAGCGAAATGACCGTCGCGGCCGGTCTCGTCGCATCGGCAGTGATGCCCAGATCGAAATTGTCGCTGACGAGCAGCGGCAGGGTGCTTTCGAAGCAGCTGAAGGCGAAGGTGGCCAGAAAGAAGATCAGGATCAGCAGGCCGATCTTGGGCTGTGACAGCGTGTGCGCCCATTGCTCGACGCGCGGGCGCGGCGCAGTCTGCGCCGAATCGCGCTTCAGGCTCTCGGCGAGGATGAGGAGCGCGAGCAGGAAGTTCGCCGCGCACATCGCAGCGGCCGTCCAGCCGGGCGCCGTGGCGCCGCCGAGCTTGAGCGCGACACCGCTGATCGCCGGCCCGAAGATGAAGCCGAGGCCGAACGCCATGCCGATCAGGCCCATCCGCTTCGAGCGGTTCTCCGGAGGCGTGATGTCGGCGATGTAGGCCTGGGCGACCGTAATGTTGCCGCCGCAGGCGCCGGCGAGGATGCGCGACACGAGCAGCACTCCGAGGGCCAGCGCGGGGTCGGCGAGCCCCGACCCGATGGCGAAGAGGCCGTAGGACAGCGCCGCACCCGCGGTGCTGACGAGCAGGATCGGGCGTCGGCCGTGGCGATCGGAAAGCCGTCCCCAGACGGGGGAGAACAGGAACTGCATCATCGAGTACGAGGCGATGATGACCCCGATGAGCAATCCGCCCGCGCCGTAGTGCCGGCTGTACATCGGCACCAGCGGCACGACGATGCCGAAACCGATCAGGTCGATGAAGACGGTGAGGAAGACAACGAACATCGAGGGCTTGCGGGTCATTTCACGTCGACTCGTACAAGGGAAGGGTGGGTGGTGGGAACGGCGGGCTGCGATGACGCGCAAGCCCTTGAATTCTATCAGTCGACGCCGCCCCGACGCGGGACGCACGGTGGGCTCGCGCCGCGTCCGGCACACGACCGTTGCTCTTGATCCTGGTCAATGGGCTGGAATCCGCGAGCGCCTAACTTGTTGACGAAATGGCTTCCTGCCCGATGCGCGGGAGACTCGAGCCCCAAGGATGACCGTGAAAGGCCTGCGCAGTTTCGTGATTGCCCTGCTGGCGCTGGGCATGCTGGCGGCCGGGTCGATCGGCGGGCAATCCCTGCCATCGCCGGACGCCCCCCGCTACAGCCAGGACGAGCTCGACCAGCTGCTCGCGCCGATCGCGCTCTACCCGGACGAACTGCTGGCACAGGTGCTGATGGCGGCCACCTATCCGCTGGAGGTCGTCCAGGCCGCGCGCTTCCTGGAGAAGAATCCCGGTCTGACGGGCGAGGCGCTGGACCGGGCGCTGGCCGAGCACAACTGGGATCCCAGCGTGCAGTCCCTGGCCGCGTTTCCGCAGGTGCTCGCAATGATGAACGAGCAGCTCGACTGGACGCAGCGGCTGGGCGACGCCTTCCTCGTCGACCAGGCGCGGGTGATGGACACCGTGCAGGCCTTGCGCAGGCGCGCGGAGGCCGCGGGCAACCTCGTGTCGACCCCGCAGCAGACGGTGATCACCACGGACAGCGCAATCGTCATCCAACCGGCGCAGCCCGATGTGATCTACGTCCCGGTCTACGATCCGCTGCTGATCTACGGCCCATGGTGGGCACCGGCGTACCCGCCGTGGTACTGGTACCCGCCTGCGATCTATGGCTACCCCGTCGGCCCGATCTTCGCGGTCGGCATCTGGTTTGGCTACGGGTGGGCGCTGTCGCACGACCACTGGGGCTGGGCGCATCCCGACTGGCACCACCACCACGTCGCGCTCGATACCACCCACAACCGCTTCTGGAACCATCCGGGGCACCGGCCGCCACCGGGCAGCGCCTGGGAGCATTCGCCCGATCATCGCCGCGGTGTCGCGTATCCCGACCCCTTCACGCGCGACCGGTTCCTGCCGGTCGACCCGAGCGCGGTGCGCGCGCGCGAGGATTTCCGCGGCTACGATCTCCCGGCCCCGAGCACGAGAACGGTGCCGAGCACGACGACGCTGCCGAGCACGACGACGCTGCCGAGAACGACAACGCTGCCGAGCACGACCACGGTGCCGAGCACGGCGACGTCGCCGAGCACCACGACGCTGCCGGGCAGGACGACGACCACACCACAAGCGCCGTCCCCGCAACGTGCCCCGAGCGCGAGCGCACCGGCGCCTTCGCGCTTCGGCCCGTCCGCGCCGACGGTACAGCCCCGGCCCGCGCCCGGCATTGCACCGCCGGTGGGCGAGAGCCCGCGCTTGCGCGCGCCTGCACCCTCCGCAACTTTCGATCCGGGCATGTCGCGCCGGCAGGTGCAGATCGATGCGCAGCGAGGCATGCAAAGCCGTCAATCGATCGCAACACCGCCGCCCGCCCCCATCCGGTCGCCGGCACCCACGGCGGTTCGCCCGATGGCGCCGCCCTCCGGCCGACCGGCGATGCCGTCGGGGCCCGTTCGTGCTCCCGGACCGACCGGCGGTGGCGCGCCCGCCCCCGCGCGGCCGCGCTGATGCCGCAACCCTCGAACCGATGCGCGAGACCAACATGATGCGTTCCAGACGCTGGTGGATCACGATCCTCTGGCTGGTGCTTGCATCGATGGTCGCCGCAGCGACTGCCGTCGAGCCGGCGCCGCCGCGACATCACGCGCCCGTCCAGCGCGGTTTCGCGAGCCCCGAGCAAGCCGTCGAAGCGCTCGTTGCCGCCGTCCGCAGCGGCGATGCGCGAAACATCGGCGGCGTGCTTGGCAAGGGGAGCGACAGGCTGATCCGCTCGGGCGACCAGGTCGCCGATCGTCAGGCGCGGGAGCGTTTCCTCGCCGCCTACGAGCAGCGATCGCGGATCGAGCAGGAGAGCGAATCGAAAGCCACGCTCCTGATCGGCGACAAGGACTGGCCCTTTCCGTTTCCGGTCGTGCGTCGTGCCGGCAAATGGGCATTCGACGCGAGGTCGGGCGCCGACGAGATCCTGAATCGCCGGATCGGCCGCAACGAGCTCTCGGCGATCCAGGTCTGCCTGGCGTATGTCGACGCGCAGCGCGAATACGCAGTGGGGGTGGGCAGCGACAACGGTCTGCACGCGTACGCGATGCGGCTGGTAAGCACCCCGGGCACCCGCGACGGGCTCTACTGGCCCGCGCAGGAAGGACAGCCGCCGAGCCCGCTCGGCCCGCTCGCCTCGAAGGCAAAGGAAGAGGGCTACAAGGCGCAGCCCTACCACGGTTACTACTACCGCATCCTGACGGCCCAGGGCCCGGCGGCGCGGGGCGGGGCGTACGACTACGTCGTCGACGGCCGGATGATCGGCGGCTTTGCGCTGATCGCCTATCCGGCGCGCTGGGGATCGTCGGGCGTCATGACGTTCATCGTCAACCACGACGGCATCGTCTACCAGAGGAACCTCGGCAGCAGAACCGCCGCGATCGCCGCATCGATCACGCGCTTCGACCCGGACTCGAACTGGTCGAAGGCACAGCCGGAAGGCCAGCGCTGACCGTCAGTGCTTGCGGCGGATCGGCGCAGCCGCGGTGCGCCCCTCGATGTGCCGGAACCTGATGCGCCCGATGCTGAGGTCGTAGGGCGAGAGCTCCAGCAGGACCTTGTCGCCGGCGATGATGCGAATGTGGTGCTTGCGCATCTTCCCCGCGCTGTAGGCGATCAGCTTGTGGCCGTTGTCGAGCGTGACGCGATAACGGGAGTCGGGCAGCACCTCGGCCACCACACCATTCATCTCGAGAAGTTCTTCCTTGGCCATCCTTGTGCCTTTCGGAATCTTGCAGAAGAAAAAAGAAAAGGCCCGGCGTGGGCCGGGCCTCTCGGGCAGGGCTGACGGCATGGCCGATCCGCCATGCCCGCCCGCGAACTCAATCCGCCGCGCGGATGTTCGATGCCTGGTCCCCCTTGGGGCCGGTGGTGACGTCGAACGTGACGCGCTGGCCTTCCTTCAGGGTCTTGAAGCCCTGACCCTGGATCGCGGAAAAATGGGCGAAGAGATCCTTACCGCCGGCTTCCGGAGTCACAAAGCCGAAGCCCTTGGCGTCGTTGAACCATTTCACGGTACCTGTTGCCATGTCTTGAAAATTCCTAGAAAGAAAAAAAGAAGGGGGCATGCCCCTGACCGGGACGAAGATCAAGACGGCGGGTGATGAGCAGAAGCACCGCAGAACTGCGGGTACCGGGACAGCAACAGCACTACTTGAACGTCGAACGAGCGTATTGTGCACCGCATCGTGGGAAATTGCAAGCGCCGCTCGCCGGGGGCGACGAGGACGGGGCAAGCGGCGCGATGAACGGCGGAAGGTAGCTACGGCCGGCGCACATCGGGAAAGACGTCGTGCAGGATGAAGTCCTCGAGCTCGGCGTTGTCGCCCGGACGTGCGGACAACGTCACCTGACGGCCCAGCCGCTGCGACTCCCACGTGAAATCGCCCGAGACGTTCTCGCGGATGATGCTGATCATCTTGCGGACCACGGCAATCCGGATGTCGCTGTTGTCCCCCTTGCGGACCT
>JBLMVY010000207.1:0-2956 GCA_050256935.1 Candidatus Levyibacteriota bacterium
ATCGTCGACGCGTTCCTCGCCGCACATCCCGAGTTCGCGCAGGCGGATGCGTCGGCGATCCTCGCGCAGGCGGGCGTCGCGCTTGACACCGGCGCGCGCCTGCGGCTCTATCCGCATCGCCACGCGTGCGACGGCTTCTTCGCCGCCGTGCTGACGCGCGGCCCCTGATCCCGCGACCATGCTCGCCCCCGTCGACCTCGACCGCCTGCAGGACGCCCTCGCCACGCCGCGCGGCCGCATCGAGCTTGCGATCGCTGCGCTGTGCCTGCTCGCCGCCTGGCTGATCGACCGCAGGATCGAGCGCGCACGCGCCGCCCGCGGCGACGTGTCGCAGATCGCCGCGAGCGTCGTCCGCGTTGCCTTCCCGCTGATCGCGCTGGCGCTGATCTACGTCGCGTCGGTGCTGTGGCGCCACCACGTCGCGCCGCCGTTCTTCCTGGCCATCGCCGCGCCGCTGATGGTCGCGCTGATCGCGATCCGCACGCTGGTCTACGGCCTGCGCCGGCTGTTCCCGGTGCAGCGCTGGCTGCCCACCTCGGAGCTCGCGATCACCTCGGTCGTGCTGGGGCTCCTCGTCCTCTACTTCTTCGGTGTGCTGCCGGAGATCGCCGCGACGCTCGACGAGGTCGTCGTCCCGATCGGCAAGACGCAGATCTCGGTGCTGACGGTCCTGACCGGCATCGTGGTCATCGTCGTCACCCTGATCGTCGCGCTGTGGGTGTCGAGCTTCCTCGAGCGACGGCTGATGGGTGCCACCCAGCTCGACGCCAACCTGCGCATGGTGCTGGCCAAGACCGTCCGGGCCCTGGTCATCGTCCTCGCGGGCCTGATCGCCCTGCAGCAGATCGGCTTCGACCTGACGCTGCTCAGCGTCTTCGGCGGCGCGCTGGGGGTGGGCATCGGGCTCGGCCTGCAGAAGCTCGCATCGAACTACATCGCCGGCTTCACCATCCTGCTCGACCGGTCGATCCGCATGGGCGACCTCATCACGCTCGAAGGGCGGACCGGCACGGTGGTGAAAGTGACCTCGCGCTACGCCGTCGTGCGCAGCCTCGACGGGGTCGAGGCGATCGTGCCCAACGAGACGCTGGTGACGACGACGGTGCTGAACCAGTCGTACACGTCGCGGGAGGTGCGTGTCGCGCTGCAGGTCCAGATCAGTTACGACAGCGACGTCGAGACCGCGCTGGCGTTGATGGAGGGCATCGCCAAGCGCTCGCCGCGCGCGCTCGGCGGCGAGCGCGCGCCCGGCGCCTTCCTGGTCGCCTTCGCGGACAACGGCATCCTCCTCGAGCTCGGCTTGTGGATCGGCGATCCGGAGAATGGCCAGCTGAACTTGAAGAGCGACCTCAACCGCGCGATCCTCACCGAGTTCCAGGCCCACGGCATCCGCTTTCCGTTCCCGCAGCGGGAGATTCGCATCCTCGGCGGCGGGCCTGCCGAGGCCGCCGTCGGCGCAACGGGCGGTTCCGGCGGCGCGGGCGCCGCGGACGCCGCGAGGACGGCTGGAAGCTGAGGCCGGCGCAGCAGCTGCGTCGTCCCGGGGCCCGGGCGGCCAATCCCTGCCGCGCAGCAGGGCCCGGCCCTTGTGGCCCGCCGCGGTCCCCGTCGGGGCATTTCTCCGCCCCGGGCCGCCCTTGCATTCCGCCTTGCCGGGGTCATATCGCGAGGAACCGAGGTCGCGTACAATGCCGACTGCGTCTTGGGCCGCCCTCTGGCACCGTCACAGGGCCACGAAGCTTCTACATGGATAATCAATGAGTTACAGCTTGCTGTCGTTCGCGGCGCATGGACTTTTCCAGCTGCCGTGGTGGGGATACATCGTCGTCGCGCTGGGGCTCACCCACGTCACGATCGCCGCCGTCACGATCTTTCTGCACCGCGGCCAGGCGCACCGGGGCCTGGACCTGCACCCGCTGCCGTCGCACTTCTTCCGCTTCTGGCTGTGGATGACCACCGGGATGGTGACCAAGGAGTGGGTCGCGATCCACCGCAAGCACCATGCGAAGGTCGAGACCGTCGACGACCCGCACAGCCCGCAGACGCGCGGCATCAGGACCGTGCTGCTGCGCGGCGCCGAGCTCTACCGCGCCGAGTCGAAGAACGCCGAGACGATCGCCAAGTACGGCCATGGCACCCCCGACGACTGGGTCGAGCGCAACCTGTATTCGCGCTTCACGACGCTGGGCATCGCGCTGATGCTGGTCGTCAACGTGCTTCTGTTCGGCGCGCCCGGGGTCACGATCTGGGCGGTGCAGATGATGTGGATCCCCGTCACCGCGGCCGGCATCATCAACGGCCTCGGGCATTACTGGGGCTACCGCAATTTCGCCAGCAACGACACGTCGACCAACATCGTGCCGTGGGGGATCATCATCGGGGGCGAGGAGCTGCACAACAACCACCACGCCTACGGCACCTCCGCGAAGCTGTCGTCGCGCTGGTACGAGTTCGACATCGGCTGGATGTACATCCGGATCCTGCAGTCCCTGGGACTGGCCAAGGTCCGCAAGGTCGCGCCCAAGGTCCGCTTCGACCGCGCCAAGGCGACGCCCGATCTCGCCACGCTGCAGGCGATCATCACCCACCGCTACGCCGTCGCGACCGCCTACGCGCGGACGCTCAAGACCGCCTGCGCGGCCGAGATCAGCGCGCTGCGCGAGCGGCACCGTGGCCATGTCGATCTGCCGAGCCTCGGCCGCTTCAAGCGCTGGCTGGCCGCCGACGCCCTGCCCGAGACCGAGCACGCGCGGATCGCGCCTGCGCTGGAGAAAAGCAAGGTGCTGCAGCAGATCTACGCAATGCGGCAGGAGCTCGCCCAGCTGTGGAATCGCTCGACGGAATCGTCCGAGCAGCTGCTGGCGCGGCTGCAGGACTGGTGCCATCGCGCCGAGACGTCGGGCATCGCCCCGCTCGCCCAGTTCTCGCTGCAGCTCAAGCACTACGCCTAGTCACT
>JBLMVY010000208.1:0-18773 GCA_050256935.1 Candidatus Levyibacteriota bacterium
CCCGACTGCCTGATCGGCACCGGGCGCTCCGACTACCCGAACCAGGTCAACAACTCGCTGTGCTTTCCGTTCATCTTCCGCGGCGCGCTCGACTGCGGGGCGAGCACGATCAACGAGCCGATGAAGCTCGCCGCGACGCGGGCACTGGCCGACCTCGCGCAGGCCGAGCCTTCGGAGATCGTCGCCATCGCCTATGGCGAGCCCACGCCCGCGTTCGGCCCCGACTACCTGATCCCGCGGGCCTTCGATCCCCGGCTGATCGTCAACATCGCGCCCGCGGTGGCGAAGGCGGCGATGGACAGCGGCGTGGCGACCCGCCCGATCGCCGATTTCGACGCCTATCGGCAGCGCCTGATGCAGTTCGTCTATCACTCGGGGACGCCGATGGCGCCGGTGTTCGCCGCGGCCAAGCGCTCGCCCCGGCGCGTGGCCTATGCCGAGGGCGAGGACGAGCGGGTGCTGCGTGCGGCACAGGCGTGCATCGACGAGGGCATCGTGCATCCGGTGCTGATCGGGCGCCCCGACATCATCGCCTCGCGCATCGCCAAGCTGGGGCTGCGCCTCGCGCCCGGGCGCGATTGCGAGGTGGTCAACATCCTCGACGACCCGCGGCATCGCGAATACGCGCTTGACTACTACCGGCTGATGCGCCGCAAGGGCGTGACGCGCGGGCCGGCGATGGAGGAGATGCGCAGCCGGCCGACGCTGATCGGGGCGATGCTGCTTCGCCACGGCGATGTCGACGCGATGCTGTGCGGGACCCTGGGCAACCATCCCGATCACCTGCGCTACATCCGCAACGTCATCGGCACGCGGAAGGGCGTCCACACGCTGGCGGCGATGAACATGGTCATCCTGCCGCGTCGGCAGCTGTTCATCTGCGACACCCATGTCAACCGCGATCCGACGGCGGGGGAGATCGCCGAAATGACGCTGCTGGCGGTCGAGGAGGTCCAGCGCTTCGGCCAGAAGCCCAGCGTCGCCCTGGTGTCGCATTCGAGCTTCGGCAGCTCCGATGCGCCGTCCGCGCAGAAGATGCGCGATGCACTCGACCTGATCCTGGCGCAGATGCCCGATCTCGACGTCGATGGCGAGATGCAGGCCGACTCGGCGCTGTCGAAGGAGATCCGCGACCGGGAGTTCCCGGATTCGCGGCTACGCGTCGACGCGAACCTGCTGATCATGCCCAACATCGACGCCGCCAACATCACCTACAACGCGTTGCGCGTCACCGCGGGAGAGAACGTCGCGGTCGGCGGCTTCCTGCTCGGCGCCGCCAAGCCGGCGCACATCCTGAGCCCGTCGTCGTCGGTGCGGCGCATCGTCAACATGACGGCGGTCGCGGTCGCCGACGCCGGCGCCCAGCGCTAGCCGGCGCCGATGCCAGCGGCGCCGCCTCCGGGCCTGCACCGGATCGTCGTCGTCGGCGGCGGCGCCGGCGGACTCGAGCTGGCGACGCGCCTCGGCGATACCCTGGGGCGCCGCGGCCGGGCCGAGGTGACGCTGATCGAGCGGGCGCGCACCCACTTCTGGAAGCCGCACCTGCACGAGATCGCAGCCGGCAGCATGGACATCGACGTCTACGAGACCGACTACCTCGCGCAGTCGCACTGGCATTCGTTCCGCTACCTGATCGGCGAGATGACGGGGCTCGACCGCAGCGCGCGCTGCGTCCAGGTCGCGCCTTTCATCGACGAGGACGGCGACCGCGTCACCGACGCGAGGTCGATTCCCTACGACACGCTGGTCATCTCCGTGGGCAGCAAGACCAACGATTTCGGAACACCGGGGGCAGCCGAGCACGCGATCGCGCTCGACGATCCGCCTTCCGCGCAGCGCTTTCACCGCCGGCTGGTCAACGCCCATCTGCGCGCCCACGCGCAGGCCGGCGCTCTGCGCCAGGAGCAGCTGCAGGTGGCGATCATCGGCGCGGGCGCGACCGGCGTCGAGCTCGCGGCCGAATTGCACAACACGACGCGAACGCTGGTGTCCTACGGGCTGGACCGGATCGACCCCGACAAGGACATCCGGCTGGTCCTGATCGAGGCCGCGGATCGCATCCTGCCGGCGCTCCCGGCCCGGCTGTCGGGCGCTGCGCAGCGCCTGCTCGGCGGGATGCGGGTGAGCGTGCGCACCGGTGCGAGGGTCGCCGAAGTCCTGCCCGAGGGTGTCAGGCTCGCCGGCGGCGAGGTGATCCCTGCCGAGCTCGTCGTCTGGGCGGCCGGGGTCAAGGCCCCGGATTTCCTGCGCGACATCGCCGGCCTCGAGACCAACCGCATCAATCAGCTGGTCGTGCGATCGACGCTGCAGACCACGCGCGATCCCGACATCTTCGCCATCGGGGATTGCGCCGCGGCGCCGTGGCTGGGCAAGGAAGGCACGGTGGTGCCGCCGCGGGCGCAGGCCGCGCACCAGCAGGCGTCGCACATGGTGGGTCAGCTGCGCCGTCGCCTGCGGGGCCGCGAGCTCAAGCCCTGGCGCTATCGCGATTTCGGATCGCTCGTCTCGCTGGGCGAGCATTCGACGGTGGGCAGCCTGATGGGAAGCCTCACCGGCGGCAGCCTGTGGCTGGAGGGCAACTTCGCGCGGATGATGTACCTGTCGCTGTACAAGATGCACGAGCTCGCGCTGCACGGTTTCTGGAAGATGGCCCTCGATACCGTCGCCCGGGCGATCACGCGGCGCACCGAGCCGCACGTCAAGCTGCATTGACCGGGTCGCCGCGCGGGACCCCCGGTGCGCGATCGCGGTGTATGCTGACGGTGCGGCCGCCGCGGGGCGCCTGCGGGCGCGTGCGACGGTACCGCTGGGTCAACCTTCGACGGCGGAGATGCACATGGGTCTCATCGATTTCGTGAAGGAAGCGGGCGAGAAGCTGTTCGGCAAGGGGCAGGCGCAGGCGACGGCGAAGGAGGCCGCCGCCGATCCCGGCAACGCCGCCAAGGTGCAGGCCGCCAACGCCGCGGCGGGCGACGCGATCCTCGAGTACGTCAAGTCGCAGAACCTCGCAGCGACCGGGCTGACGGTCACCTTCGACGGTGCGACGTCGACCGCCACCGTCTACGGCGTGGCACCCGACCAGGCGACGCGCGAGAAGATCGTCCTGTGCTGCGGCAACGTCGCCGGCGTCGCCGGGGTCAAGGACATGATGAGCGTGCACCAGGCGCAGCCGGAGGCGCAGTACTACACGGTCGTCTCCGGGGACACGCTGTCGAAGATCTCCCGGCAATACTATGGCGACGCCAACAAGTACATGCGCATCTTCGAGGCGAACAAGCCGATGCTGACCTCGCCCGACCGGATCTATCCGGGGCAGAAGCTGCGCATCCCGCCCCAATGACCGCGCCCGCATTGCGCGAAGGGCGTGCGGGTCCCTTTGCCGCACGCTTCGCAGCCCTCGGCCGTCGCTTCGCGGTCCCATCCACGGGGCCCGGCGACGACGATGACGACGACGACCAGGGCTCCCCGATCGGCGATCCGCTGGACGACGACTGGGACGACGATGACTGGGACGACGCAGGCGAGGGTGAAGACGAGGACGAGGATCCGATCCAGGCGGGGCGGCGCGGCGAGGCGTAGCTCGCGGCGCCGCGGCACCTGACGGTTCGGGGCCGATCGCGCCGGCGTATCATCCGAGGGGCGGCGCCCGGCGTTTCGCTCACGCCGGGCTGCGGCCGCGAGTGGAGCCACCATGTACGCACAGATGGTCGATACCGGCGTCAGCAAGCTTGCAGACGCCGCGGAGATGACGGCGGAGGAACGCGCCTTCCAGGATCGCATCGACGCCGATGTCAAGATCGAGCCCAAGGACTGGATGCCCGATGCCTATCGCAAGACGCTGATCCGCCAGATCCAGCAGCACGCGCATTCGGAGATCGTCGGCATGCTGCCGGAGGGCAACTGGATCACCCGCGCGCCGTCGCTGCAGCGCAAGGCGACGCTGATGGCCAAGGTGCAGGACGAGGGCGGTCACGGGCTCTACCTGTACTGCGCCGCCGAGACGCTGGGCGTGTCGCGCGACGCGATGATCGACGACCTGCACGCCGGCAAGGTCAAGTACTCGTCGATCTTCAACTACCCGACGCTGACCTGGGCCGACATCGGGACGATCGGCTGGCTGGTCGACGGCGCGGCGATCATGAACCAGATTCCGCTGTGCCGCTGCAGCTTCGGCCCCTATGCGCGGGCGATGATCCGCGTATGCAAGGAGGAGTCGTTCCACCAGCGGCAGGGCTACGACATCATGCTGGCGCTGTGCCGCGGCACCGCGGAGCAGAAGGCGATGGCCCAGGACGCACTGAACCGCTGGTGGTGGCCGTCGCTGATGATGTTCGGCCCCCCGGATGCGGCGAGCGTGCACAGCGCGCAGTCGGCGCGGTGGAAGATCAAGCTGCTGTCCAACGACGAGTTGCGCCAGCGTTTCGTCGACCAGACCGTGCCCCAGGCCGACTACCTGGGGCTGAAGATGCCCGACGACAGGCTCGCCTGGAACGCCGAGCGCGGCCACTACGACTTCGGCGACATCGACTGGGAGGAATTCCACGAGGTCGTCCGCGGCAACGGGCCCTGCAATCGCGACCGCATGCGGACCAGGATCAGGGCCTGGGAAGAGGGCGCCTGGGTGCGCGAGGCGGCGCTGGCGCATGCCGAGAAGAAGGCGGCGCGCGAACGGCAGGCGGCTTGACGCCGGAAAGCGGAGGGACGCAGATGAGCAGCGAATGGCCGTTGTGGGAGATCTTCATCCGCTCGCAGCACGGGCTTGCGCACAAGCATGTCGGTAGCCTGCACGCGCCGGACGCCGAGATGGCCATCCGCAACGCCCGCGACGTCTACACGCGCCGCAACGAAGGCGTCTCGATCTGGGTCGCGCGCTCGGCGGACATCCATGCATCGTCCCCCGGCGACAAGGAAGCGCTGTTCGAGCCGGCGAACGACAAGGTCTATCGGCATCCGACCTTCTTCCCGATGCCCGAGGAAGTCAAGCACATCTGACCCGCGCCTTGCGGCGCGGCCCGCACCGATGCCCGACCCGATGGCCGACGACAGGCAGCTCTTCGACTACGTCCTGCGTCTTGCCGACAACGGCGTCGTGCTCGCCCAGCGCCTGGGCGAGTGGGTGGGCAAGGGCCCGGCGCTGGAAGAGGACATCGCGCTGACCAATGTCGGGCTCGACCTGCTGGGCCAGGGCCGGATGTGGCTCGCCTATGCGCACGAGATCGAGGCCCGCTACGCGCCACCCGGCCGCGGCGAGGACGAGCTCGCGTTCCTGCGCGACGGCGGCGAGTTCTGCAACCTGCTGCTGGTCGAGCAGCCCAACGGCAACTACGCCGACACGATGGCGCGCCAGTACCTGTTCGATCAGTGGCACGTCCTGCTGCTCGACGCGCTGACGGGCTCCAGGGACGAGCGCGTCGCGGCGATCGCGGCCAAGGCGCGCAAGGAGGTCCGCTACCACGTCGAGCGCTCGGCGGACTGGGTGGTTCGCCTGGGCGACGGCACCGAGCTGTCGCATCGCCGGATGCAGGAAGCGATCGACGCGCTGTGGATGTACACGGGCGAGATGTTCGCCGTCGACGCGCTCGAGATGGAGCTGGTCGCGGCGGGCGTGGCCGCCGACGTCGCGTCGCTGCACGGGCCGTGGCGCTCCGCGGTCGCCGCCGTGCTCGGGCAGGCGACGCTCGCGATGCCCGCCGACGGCTGGATGCAGGGCATGAACGGTCGCGGTGGCAAGCAGGGCGTGCACACCGAGCATTTCGGGCACATGCTGGCGGAGATGCAGATCGTTGCCCGCTCCCATCCGGGTGCGCAGTGGTGACCGCGCATGCCGCGCTGCCGGACGCGGGCACCGCCGCGGCGATCTGGCGTGCGCTGGGCAGCGTCGTCGATCCCGAGATTCCCTCGGTCTCCATCGTCGAGCTCGGCATCGTCCGCAGCGTCGAAGCCGAAGGCGACGGCTGGGTGGTGTCGATCACCCCGACCTATTCGGGCTGCCCCGCGACGCGCGTGATCGAGGCGGACATCCACGGCGCGCTCGCGGCAATCGCCCCCGCCGATGTCCGCGTCGTTTCGCGCCTCGCCCCGGCCTGGACCACCGACTGGATCGCGCCCGAGGCGAGGGTCAAGCTGCGCGAGGCGGGCATCGCGCCGCCACGGCAGCGCGTCACCGAAGCCGCGGTTTCCCTGCAGGCGCTGCGCGGGGGCTCCGCGAGCCCGGAATCCGGCGGCGGCGTCGCCTGCCCGCGCTGCGGGTCGCTGCGGACATCGCGGGTCGCCCAGTTCGGATCGACCGCCTGCAAGGCCCAGTACCGCTGTGCAGACTGCCTCGAGCCCTTCGACTACTTCAAGCCGTATTGAGGGGACGCTGACGAGCGTGCCGACGATGGCCGCGCCCGGCATCCGCAGCCTGCGATGAGCAAATTCCACCCCCTGACCGTCGCCCGGGTCGAGCGCGAGACCCGGGATGCGGTCGCCGTGACCTTCGCCGTGCCGGAGAACCTGCGCGAGCAGTACCGCTTCGAGCCCGGGCAGCACGTGACGCTGCGCGCCGTGATCGGCGGCGAGGACCTGCGGCGCTCGTATTCGATCTGCGCTGCGGCGGGGCAGCCGCTGCGCATCGCCATCAAGCGCGCCCCCGGCGGCCTGTTCTCGAGCTGGGCGAACGAGAGTCTGCGCGAGGGCATGACCATCGATGTCGTTCCGCCCATGGGGCATTTCGGGGTCGCCCCCGAGCCCGGCCGGGCCCGGCATCACCTGGCGCTGGCCGCGGGCAGCGGCATCACGCCGCTGGTCTCGATCATCGGCTCGGCCCTGGCGACGGAGCCGCGCACCCGCTTCACCCTGATCTACGGCAACCGCGCGTCGTCGACGGTCATGTTCCGCGAGGAACTGGCGGCGCTGAAGGATCGCTACATGGATCGCTTCCAGCTGATCCACGTGCTGTCCCGCGAGCCGCAGGACATCGAGCTGCTGAACGGGCGCATCGACCGCGCCAAGGCCGACGCGCTGTTCGCGACCTTCGCGCCGCTCGACGACGTCGATTGCGTGTTCGTCTGCGGTCCCGAAGGGATGATGGACGCGGTCAGGGAGGCGCTGATCGGCCGCGGCTTCCCGGCATCGCGGATCCGGATCGAGCGCTTCGCCGCGAGCATTCCCAGGCACACCCACGTTCCACGGCCGCTGCCCGAAGCGAGCCGGACCCAGTGCGAGGTCAGCGTCGTCATCGACGGCTCGCGGCGGACGTTCCTGGTGGACAAGGGCCAGGAGAGCATCATCGACGCCGGGCTGCGCAACGGGGTCGAGCTTCCGTTCTCCTGCAAGGGCGGCGTGTGCTCGACCTGCCGCTGCAGGCTGGTCGAAGGCGAGGTCGACATGGACGTCAACTTCGCGCTCGAGGACTACGAGGTCGCGCGCGGATTCATCCTCGCCTGCCAGAGCTATCCGGTGACCGACCGCGTCACGGTCGACTTCGACCAGACCGGCACCGGGTAGCGGCGGGGCCGCGGAGCCTCGAGCCTGCTCCCGTGCTAGAGTTGGCCGATCGAATGCGGCGAAGGTGAGTTGGCGTGGCACATCCATTGTTCGAGCGTCACCGCGAAATCCTCGAGAAGGCCCTCGAGGCGATCGGCCAGCGCGGCTACTGGTCGCCGTTTCCGGAATCGCCGAGTCCGAAGATCTATGGCGAAGGTGCTGCCGAGAAGGGCAAGGCGGCGTTCGACGCCATGCTCAACCAGCGCTTTCCGCTGACGCAGCCGGCGACGGTCGGGCAGGTCGGCAGCGAGCGCTCGCCCTACGGCATGCGCCTGGGCATCACCTATCCCAAGGCCGAGCTCGACGGCCTGCTGGCTGCCGTCGAGGCGGCGCAGGCGTCGTGGCGCAAGGCCGGGCCGGAAGCCTGGGTCGGCGTCAGCATGGAAATCCTGGCGCGCATCAACAAGGCGAGCTTCGAGCTCGCCAACGCGATCATGCACACGACCGGCCAGGCCTTCGTGATGGCGTTCCAGGCGGGCGGACCGCATGCCCAGGACCGCGGGCTCGAGGCCGTCGCCTATGCGTGGGACCAGATGCGCAGGATCCCGGCGCAGGCGATGTGGGAGAAGCCGCAGGGCAAGAACGAGCCGCTGCGGATGAAGAAGCATTTCCGCATCGTTCCCCGCGGCGTGGCGCTGGTGATCGGCTGCAGCACCTTCCCGACCTGGAACGGCTATCCGGGCCTGTTCGCCAGCCTCGCGACGGGCAATGCGGTGGTCGTCAAGCCGCACCCGGGCGCCATCCTGCCGCTGGCGATCACCGTGCGCATCGCGCGCGCGGTCCTCGCCGAGGCGGGCTTCGATCCGAACGTCGTCACGCTGGTGGCGCACGACGCCGGTGACGCCACGGCGCAGACGCTCGCGCTGCGTCCCGAGATCAAGATCATCGATTTCACCGGCAGCACCGCGAACGGCCGCTGGCTGGAGGAGCACGCGAGGCAGGCCCAGGTCTACACCGAAAAGGCCGGCGTCAACCAGGTGATCGTCGATTCGACCGCCGATTTCAAGGGGATGGTGCGCAACCTGGCGTTCTCGCTCGCGCTCTACACCGGGCAGATGTGCACGGCACCGCAGAACATCTACGTTCCGCGGGACGGCATCGAGACGCCGGAGGGCCACCTCGGATTCGACGAGGTGGCGAAAGGGCTCGCCGCGGCCGTCGATCGGCTGCTCGAGGATCCGGCGCGCGCGGTCGAGCTCCTGGGCGCCGTGCAGAACGAGGGCGTGCTGCGCAGGCTCGAGGCTGCGCGCTCGCTGGGAACGATCGCGCTCGACACGCGCCCGATCGCGCACCCGCAGTTCCCCGAGGCGACCGTGCGCAGTCCGCTGATCGTGACGCTCTCCAAGTCCGAGCGCGCGACCTACCTCAACGAGTGGTTCGGTCCGATCGCCTTCATCATCGCCACCGACGGCACCGCCGAGAGCCTCGCCATCGCCCGCGACGCGGTCGTCGGCCACGGGGCGCTGACCATGTCCGTCTATTCGACGCGCGACGAGGTCATCGAGCGCGCGATCGAGGTCGCCGAGGACGTGGGCGTTGCGCTGTCGATCAACCTGACCGGAGGCGTGTTCGTCAACCAGTCGGCGGCGTTCTCGGATTTCCACGGCACCGGGGCGAATCCCGCGGCCAACGCGGCGCTGACCGATGCCGCCTACGTCGCCAATCGCTTCCGCGTCGTCCAGCACCGCGCGCACGCATGAACTACGAGCAGATCCGGTTCGAGAAACGCGAGGCGATCGCCCGCATCACCCTGAGCCGCCCGGACCGGCTCAACAGCTTCACCGCGCAGATGCATGCCGAGCTGCGCGATGCGCTCGCGCGGGTCGCCGACGACGGGGACGTGCGCGCGCTGCTTCTGACCGGCAGCGGCCGCGGCTTCTGCGCGGGCCAGGACCTGTCCGACCGGGCCGTCGCGCCGGGCGCGGCGCCGGTGGATCTGGGCGAGTCGATCGAGAACAACTACCGTCCGCTGGTGCTCGCGCTGCGCAACCTGCCGCTGCCGGTGGTCTGTGCGGTCAACGGCGTCGCCGCGGGCGCGGGCGCGAACCTGGCACTGGCCTGCGACCTGGTCGTCGCCTGCAGGTCGGCGAGCTTCATCCAGGCCTTCTGCAGGATCGGGCTGGTGCCGGATTCGGGGGGAACGTACTTCCTGCCGCGGCTCGTCGGCAGCGCGCGGGCCATGGGCCTCGCGATGCTGGGCGACCGGATACCGGCCGAGCAGGCGGCGGCCTGGGGGCTGATCTGGAAGTGCGTCGACGACGAGGCGCTCGCGCCCACCGTCGATGCGCTGCTGGCGCAGCTCGCGCAGTCGTCGACCCGCGGCCTGGCGGCGATCAAGCGCGCGCTGCACGCCGCGGCGGGCAATTCGCTGGAGCAGCAGCTCGATCTCGAGCGGGACCTCCAGCGCGAGCTCGGTTTCGGTGCCGACTATCGCGAAGGCGTCGCCGCATTCCTGGAGAAGCGCGCGCCAAGGTTCTCCGGACGCTGACGTGGGGCAGGCGCTGCCGCGCGAGGCGACCGTCGCCGTCATCGGCGCCGGCGCCATGGGCAGCGGCATCGCCCAGGTGGCTGCGCAGGCCGGGCATCCGGTGCGCCTGTTCGACACCCGGATCGGCGCGGCGGAGCGCGCGCGGGATGCGATCGGGCAGACGCTCGCGGGACTCGCCGCCAAGGGCCGGATCGACGCCGCGGAGGCGGCGCGTGCGGGCGCCCGCATCTCGCCCGTGCACGCATTGGGGGATTGCGTCAGCGCGGCGCTGGTCGTCGAGGCGATCGTCGAGGATCTGGAGACCAAGCGCACGCTGCTGCGGGAGCTCGAGGTCATCGTGCCGCAGGCGACGATCCTCGCCTCGAACACCTCGTCGCTGTCGATCACCGCGCTCGCCGCGGGCATGAAGGCGCCCGGCCGCATCGTCGGCATGCACTTCTTCAATCCGGTCCCGCTGATGCAGCTGGTCGAGGTCGTCAGCGGCCTTGCGACCGATCGCGCCGTTGCCGACACCATCCATGCGACCGCGATCGCATGGGGCAAGGCGCCGGTGCACGCGACGTCGACGCCGGGATTCATCGTCAACCGCTGCGCGCGACCTTTCTACGGCGAGGCACTGCGCCTGCTGGCCGAGCGCGCCGCCGACGTCGCGACCCTGGATGCGGTGATGCGCGAGGCCGGCGGATTCCGGATGGGTGCGTTCGAGCTGATGGACCTGATCGGCAACGACGTGAACTACGCCGTCACGCGCAGCGTCTGGGAAGCGTATTTCCACGACCCACGCTACGCGCCCTCGGTGCTGCAGCAGGAGCGGGTGGCGGCCGGCTATCTCGGCAGGAAGAGCGGGCGCGGATTCCACGACTATGCGCCCGACGCGCCGCGCGCGGTCGCAGCCAGCGAACCGCCGCGGACCCCCCCGCAGGGCATCGTCGTGCACGGGGATCCCGCCATCGCCGCGCCGCTGGTGGCAAGGATCGCCGCCGCCGGCATCGCGGTCGGACAGCAAGCGCCCCACGTCGCGTTTCCCGATGGCGCCCTGTCGATCGGCGGGGGCTGGCTCGCGCCGAGCGACGGCCGTACCGCGACCGCCCGGGCGGCGGCCACCGGGCTGCGCAACCTCGTGCTGTTCGACCTCGCCTTCGACTATGCGGGCTGCACCCGGCTTGCCGTCGCCAGCGCCGACGGCTGCGATGCCGCGGCCATCGCCGCCGCGGTCGGAGCGCTGCAGGCGGCGGGCATCGCCGTGTCGAGGCTCGACGACGTCGCGGGGCTCGCAGTGCTGCGCACGGTGGCGATGCTGGCCAACGAAGCGGCCGATGCCGTCGCCATGGGCATCGCCTCGGCGGAGGATGTCGACCTCGCGATGCGCAAGGGCGTCAACTATCCGCGGGGACCGCTGGCGTGGGCCGACGCGATCGGCGTCGGCCGCGTGCGCGAGGTCATCACGAATCTCCACGAGCATTATGGCGACGACCGCTACCGGCTGTCGCCGCTGATCGCGCGCCGTCAGGCGGTCGCGCAGCCGCTCGCCGCAGCACCGCAGGGCAAGCCGACGGCAGGGGTTCCGGCGTGAGCGGGCGCGGCGACCCGGGAGCCCGCGCCGGCGCCGGGGCGCGCGAGCCCGAGCGCTCACCGCAGGAAGCGCAGGCGCTGGCCGAACGCGTCGCCGCCGCGATGTTCGCCAGGGACCCGGCGTCGCGCGGGCTGGGCATGCGCATCGAGAGCGTCGGCCCCGGCCGTGCGGAGCTCTCGATGACCGTTCGCGCCGACATGCTGAACGGCCACGGGATCTGCCACGGCGGCTTCATCTTCCTGCTCGCCGACAGCACGTTCGCCTTCGCGTGCAACAGCTACAACCGGAACACGGTCGCGCAGGGCTGCGCGATCGACTACATCGCGCCCGCCCACGAGGGCGACCTGCTGCGGGCCACCGGAATCGAGCGCAGCCGCAGCGGCCGCACGGGCGTCTACGACATCGAGGTTCGCGATCCGCGCGGCAGGACGATCGCGCTGTTTCGCGGCAAGAGCTACCGCATCGACGGGCACGTCGTCGAGGAGTCGCCGGCGCCTTGACGCCGGCTTGCACGAGGAGGGCAGTCATGCCGGTGAAGTCACCGCGTCCGGGGGAACTGGAGCCGATCGAGACCGCGAGTCGCGACGAGCTCGAGGCGCTGCAGCTGACCAGGCTGCGCTGGTCCCTGCAGCACGCCTACGACAACGTCGCTCACTATCGGCAGGCCTTCGATCGCGCCGGCGTGCACCCCGGCGACTGCAGGACCCTCGCCGATCTCGCGAGGTTTCCGTTCACGGTCAAGTCCGACCTGCGCGACCATTATCCGTTCGGCATGTTCGCGGTGCCGCGCGAACGCATCGCGCGCATCCACGCGTCCTCGGGAACCACGGGCAAGCCCACGGTGGTCGGCTACACGAAGAACGACATCGACACCTGGGCGGACGCGATGGCGCGCTCGATACGCGCGGCAGGCGGCCGGCCGGGGGACATCGTCCACGTCGCCTATGGCTACGGGCTGTTCACCGGGGGCCTGGGTGCCCATTACGGCGCCGAGAGGCTCGGCTGCACGGTGATCCCGATGTCCGGCGGGCAGACCGAGAAGCAGGTGCAGCTGATCAACGATTTCCGGCCCGACATCATCATGGTGACGCCGTCCTACATGCTGGCGATCGCCGAGGAGATGCAGCGACAGGGGCTCGACCCGGCCGCGAGCTCGCTCGCGGTCGGCATCTTCGGCGCCGAGCCCTGGACGCCGACGATGCGCGAGAAGATCGAGGCGGTGCTGGGCCTGGACGCGATCGACATCTACGGCCTGTCGGAGGTCATGGGTCCGGGCGTCGCCCAGGAATGCATCGAGACCAAGGACGGCCTCACCATCTGGGAAGACCATTTCTATCCGGAGATCATCGATCCGGAGACGGGCAGGGTCCTTCCCGAAGGAGAAAAAGGCGAGCTCGTCTTCACCTCGCTCACCAAGGAGGCGATGCCCGTCATCCGCTACCGGACGCGCGACCTGACCCGGCTGCTGCCCGGGACCGCGCGCACGATGCGCAGGATGGAGAAGATCACCGGCCGCTCCGACGACATGATGATCATCCGCGGCGTCAACGTCTTCCCGACCCAGATCGAGGAACTGATCCTGCGCGACCCGGTGCTCGCGCCCCACTACCAGGTCGAGATCACCCGCCCGAAGAACCTCGACGAGATGACCATCGTGGTCGAGCGCGCGCCCACCGCGGGCAGCGCCGACGGCAACGCCGCGGGCGAGCGCCTCGCGCATCGGGTGAAGAGCCTGATCGGGGTCACTGCCGCCGTGCGCGTGCTGCACAGCGGCGGCATCGAGCGTTCGCTCGGCAAAGCGCGCCGCGTCGTCGACAAGCGCCGGCTTTCCTGAGCGGCGCGACAGCGCACGAGCCCACCCGCCGCCGCGCCGGATGTCGCCATGATCGGGAATGGGCAGGCGGCCTTCGGGGCGACGTACCCGACCAGGAGGACCTCGGCGATGGCCCGCGCAGCTTGCATCCTGCCCGGTTCGTCCGGCTCGCGGTACTCTCAGGCGGCCGTTCGCCGGATCCTCGCGGCGATCCTCTGGTTCGCGCCGTTGCTGGCCATGGCGGCGGAGAACCCGCCCGAGGGCCCCGCAGGATCGGAGCACAGCTGCGTGGTGGTCGCCGGCGCAGCCAGGTGCTGGGGAGCGAACTTCTCCGGGCAGCTCGGCGACGGCACCAACGTCAATCGCAGCATGCCGGTGCCCGTGTCGGGCCTGTCGGCGGGCGTGGGCCCGATGGCTGCCGGGTCGGAGCACACCTGCGCGGTGGTCGCCGACGCGGTCAAGTGCTGGGGCGCCAACTTCTCCGGCCAGCTCGGCGACGGCACCAACATCGATCGCAACCTGCCGGTGAATGTCTCGGGTCCCTTGCGGGGCGTGACCGCGATCGCGGCGGGTTCGGAGCATACGTGCGCGGTGCTTGCCGGCGCGGTCAAGTGCTGGGGCACCAACTTCTCGGGTCAGCTCGGCGACGGCACCAACATCGATCGCAACGCGCCGGTCGACGTCACCGGCATCTCGGGGAACGTGGTTGCAATCGCCGCGGGCTCGGAGCACACCTGTGCGCTGACCACGGGTGGCGCCGTCTGGTGCTGGGGGGCCAACCTCTCCGGTCAGCTGGGCGACGGTGCCAACGTCGCCCGCAACCGGCCGGTGCGCGTATCGGGGCCTTTGCGCGGCGCAATCGCGATCGCTGCCGGTGCGGAGCACACCTGTGCGCTGGTGACGGGTGGCGAGGTCTGGTGCTGGGGAGCCAACTTCTCCGGTCAGCTCGGCGACGGCACCAACGTCGATCGCAACACGCCGGTCGGCGTCGCCGGGCTGTCAGGGCGGGTGACGGCAATCGCGACGGGGGCGGAGCACAGCTGCGCGGTGGTCGCCGGCCGGGTCCGGTGCTGGGGAGCCAACTTCTCCGGCCAGCTCGGCGACGGCACCGACGTCGATCGCAACGCGCCGGTCGGCGTCTCTCGGCTGTCAGGGAGCGTGATCGCAATCGCGGCGGGGGCGGAGCACAGCTGCGCGGTGGTCGCCGACGGCGTCAAGTGCTGGGGAGCGAACTTCTCCGGTCAGCTCGGCGACGGCACCAACGTCGATCGCAACGCGCCGGTCGGTGTCGCCGGGCTGCCGTCGCCGCGACCCTCGGTCAGCGTGCGGATCTACTGACCCAGGGCGCGCCGGCGGCGTCATCCCTCGTCGTGGAACGGCGCTGCGTCACGCCTTGAGCGCGACGTGGAAGGCGCAGGCGGTCTTGGCGCGGACCTCCTCCACCGTCACCCCCGGATGCAGCTCGCGCAGCACCAGGCCTTCGCCGTCGGGGAGGACGTCGAAGACGCACAGGTCGGTGATGATCATGTCGACGACCCCCTTGCCGGTGATCGGCAGCGTGCAGCGCTCGAGCACTTTCGACGAGCCATCCTTCGCCGTGTGCTCCATCAGCACGATCACGCGCTTGACCCCCGACACCAGGTCCATCGCGCCCCCGGGACCCTTGACCATCTTGCCCGGGACCATCCAGTTGGCGAGGTCGCCGTTCTGCGCGACCTCGAGGCCGCCCAGGATCGATAGGTCGACGTGACCGCCGCGGATCATCGCGAAGGAGTCGGCCGACGAGAAGAAGCTGCTTCCCGGTATCGTGGTGATCGTCTGCTTGCCGGCGTTGATCAGGTCCGCGTCGATGTCGCCCTCGGCGGGGAACGGGCCGATGCCCAGGAGGCCGTTCTCCGACTGCAGCGTCACGTCGATGCCCGGGGGGATGAAGTTCGCGACCATCGTCGGGATGCCGATGCCCAGGTTCACGTAGTAGCCGTCGCGAAGCTCCTGGGCGGCGCGGCGCGCCATCAGCTCGCGTATGGGTGAATCCTTCTTCGACGCGCTGCCGGCGACGGTGCGGAACTCGATGCGCTTCTCGTAGCGGGCGCCCTGGATGATGCGATCGACGTAGATCCCGGGGGTGTGGATCTGGTCGGGATCGAGTTCGCCGACCTCGACCAGCTCCTCGACCTCGGCGATGGTCACGTTGCCGCAGGTGGCGATCATCGGATTGAAGTTGCGCGAGGTCTTGCGGTAGACGAGATTGCCCGCCTTGTCGCCTTTCCAGGCCTTGACGATGGAGATGTCGGCGCGGATGCCTTCCTCCAGCACGTACTCGTGACCGTTGAACACCTTGATCTCGTGGCCCTCGGCGAGCAGCGTTCCCGCGGCGGTGCGCGTGTAGAAGCCCGGGATGCCCGCGCCGCCGGCGCGCAGCTTCTCGGCCAGCGTGCCCTGCGGCGTCAGGCGCAGCTCGAGCTCGCCGGCGAGCACCTGCCGCTCGAACTCCTTGTTCTCGCCGACGTAGGAGGCGATGACCTTGCGCACCTGGTGGGTCTTGAGCAGCAGGCCCATCCCGAAATCGTCGACGCCGGCGTTGTTGCCGACGATGGTCAGGCCCTTGATGCCGCTGTCGACCACGGCCTGGATCAGGTTCTCGGGAATGCCGCAGAGCCCGAAACCGCCGGCGGCGATCGTGATGTCGTCGCGCAGGAACCCCTTCAGGGCTTCCGCCGCGTTGGCGTGGACCTTGTTCATGCTCAGTCTCCGGGTTGCCGCAGTGTCGTGCAGGCGTCGCGCAGCACGGGCGCACATTCTAGCCCGGGGACGCGAATACCGGTACGCTTGCGCTTGCCAATCCCATGACCGGGCCCGTGAAGGTGGATCGCCATGCCTGAACACGTACTTCTCGAGGTGCACGAGCGCGTCGCGCTGGTGCGCATCAACCGTCCGCAGCGGATGAATGCGCTGAACAACGAGGTCGCGCGCGAGATCTGCGACGCGCTCCTCGCCTGGGACGACGATCCGGCGATCGGCTGCATGATCGTCACCGGCAACGAAAAGGCCTTCGCCGCCGGCGCCGACATCGGCGCGATGGCCGAGTGGAGCTACGCCAAGGTCTACGGCGACGACTACATCACCCGCGACTGGGAGGCGATACGCCGCGTGCGCAAGCCGGTGATCGCGGCCGTGGCGGGCTATGCGCTCGGCGGCGGATGCGAGCTCGCGATGGCCTGCGACCTGATCGTCGCCGCCGACAGCGCCAAGTTCGGGCAGCCGGAGATCACGATCGGGACGATGCCCGGTTTCGGCGGTACGCAGCGCCTGCCGCGGGCCGTCGGCAAGTCGAAGGCGATGGAGTGGTGCCTGACGGGCAGGATGTTCGGCGCCGACGAGGCCGAGCGCGCCGGGCTGGTCGCCCGCGTCGTGCCTGCAGCCGACCTCGAGCGCGAGGCGCTCGCCATGGCGGCCAGGATCGCGTCGTTCTCGCTGCCGGTCGTGCAGAAGATCAAGGAGGCGATCAACCGCGCCTACGAGTCGCCGCTGACCGAGGGCCTCGCTTTCGAGCGCCGCGAGTTCCACTCGACCTTCGCCCTCGACGACCAGAAGGAGGGCATGCGCGCCTTCATCGACAAGCGCAAGCCGGTGTTCAGGCATCGCTGACCGCCTGCGGTGAGCGCGCTGACGCGCCTGGTCTGCGCGCTGGGCGTGGCGCAGATCGTCTCCTGGGGCACGCTGTTCTACTCGATCGCCGTCCTCGGCCCGCCGATGGCGGCGGCGCTGGACGTCCACCCGACCGGGCTCTACGGCTGCTTCACCGCGGGTTTGCTGGTCTCGGGCCTTCTCGCGCCCTGGGCGGGTCGGCGCATCGATGCCGGCGGCGGCCGCGGCGTGCTGGGCCTGGGATCGCTGCTGGGGGCGGGTGCGTGCGCGACGCTGGCCGCAGCGACCGGCGGCGCCATGCTGCTGGCAGGCTGGCTGATCGCCGGCGCCGCAATGGCGATGTGTCTCTACGACGCGGCCTTCGCGACGCTGCATCGTTGCGCCGGGAGTCGCTATCGCACAGCGGTGACCTCGCTGACGCTGTTCGGGGGCTTCGCCAGCACGGTGTTCTGGCCACTGTCGCAATTCCTGCTCGAGACCCTGGGGTGGCGCGGGGCCTTCGCCGTACACGCGGCGCTCAACCTGTGCCTCGGCCTGCCGCTGCACGCGGCCTTCGTCCCCTCGGGCGGGCCGCGGGCGCAGCGGCCCGAAGCCGCGGTCCCGGAGGCCGCGCGCACCGCCGGCCCTGCGACCTTCGCGTGGCTCGCCACGGCGCTCTCGCTCGCGGCGTTCCTCGCATCGGCGGTGTCGGCGCACCTCGTCACCCTGCTGGGAAGCGTCGGGATCGGGGCGCGCGACGCGGTGCTGGTCGGCGCGCTGATCGGGCCGATGCAGGTTGCAGGACGGGTGATGGAATTCACCTTCTCCGGCCGGCTGCCCCCGCTTGCCGTCGGCACGCTGGCGTTCGCGCTGATGGCGGCAGCGCTCGTCGTGCTGCCCGTCGTGCACGGGGCATGGGCGCTCGCCCTGGTCTTCGCATTGCTCTACGGATGGAGCAACGGGGTGATGACCATCGTCCGCGGCACGGTTCCCGCCGAGCTCTTCGGCCAGCGCGGCTACGGGGCGCTGCTCGGCCGCCTGGCGCGACCGCAGTTCATGCTGAAGGCGCTCGCGCCGGTGGCGGTCACGCTGCTGTACTCGCTGGACGGCACGCGTCGGACCGCCCTCGTCGCGCTGGCGGTCGCGGCGGTTGCCGCCCTCGGCGCCTACCGGAGGGCAGTTCGCGCGCGGCGCGCGCCGTCAGGCGACTAGCGCGAGCGCCCGCAGGCACGCCGCGGCGATCGCGGCGACCGCGGCCAGCAGGGCCAGCGCGGCCACCGCGAGCCAGACCGCCAGCGGAACGTCCGACGGATTGCGCGGGGGCGGCAGGAGATCGAGATCGCGCAGCTCGCGCGGGAAAGGACGCGGCGGGACGGGCACGATCTGCATGTCCTCAGGGTTGCCCGGCACGACGCCGCGGTATTCGTCGGGCCCCACGACCGGTGCGGTTCCGAAGCGGCGCGACGAGGGGAATTGCGGAATGCGAACCAGCACCAGGGATTCGAGATCGCGCGCGAGCATCGCGGCGAGGCGTCCGTCGCCGGGGGCGGCGCCCCGGGCGCCAAGGCGCAGCAGCGAAGCGCCGGTCTCCTCGAAGGCGGCGGCGGGGAACACGCGGGTCGCATCCTGGGTCAGGTATTCGTAGGCCATGCGCGCCCTGGCCAGCGAGCGCTCGCGCAGCAGGGTGTAGGGAATCGCCAGCGACGCGCGGAGCCCGGCTGCGGGCCATCGCGCCGCGATGTCCC